>JANNYY010000519.1:0-31329 GCA_031410355.1 Chitinophagaceae bacterium
AATCTGTGCAATCCGTGGCAACTATCTTTTTTGCCGCAGGCAAAAACCTTTGTGCCTTCGCGTCTTTGTGGGAAACCCTTTTTGCCGCAGGCAAAACAAAATTCCTGTAATTTCGTAGCGGCTAAAAAACAAATCTATGGCTTTCAGAAATTTTAAAATGGTAGGCTATGTTATTTATGGCCGTGGTTCTTTTAACCAGTTAGATGAAATAATTGCACCGCATCGCAAAACAGGTGCGCCCATGGTTTTTTTAGTTGATCATTTTTTCGACGGTAAGGAACTTGTCAACCGTGTTCCTGTTCGTAGCAACGACAAAGTAATTTTTGTTGACGTTACCTATGAACCCAAAACAACTTATGTTGACAGCTTAGCCAACCAGCTAAAAGATGAGTTTGGAACAGTAAGTGGTATAATTGGTATTGGCGGCGGCAGCGCCATGGACCTTGCAAAAGCCGTTTCTTTAATGATGAACAACCCAGGCAGCAGCGCCGATTACCAGGGCTGGGATTTGGTGAAAAACCCGGGTGTATATAAAGTGGGCATTCCAACATTAAGCGGTACGGGTGCCGAGGTTAGCCGCACAACCGTATTAACCGGCCCAACAAAAAAGCTGGGCATGAATTCTGATTTCACACCCTTCGACCAGATCGTTCTTGATCCTGAATTAACAGCCGGTGCACCGGCCAACCAGCGTTTTTACACCGGCATGGATTGCTATATACATTGTATTGAAAGTTTGAACGGCACTTACTTAAACGAGTTCAGCAAAAGCTATGGCGAAAAAGCATTGCAGCTTTGCCGGGATGTGTATGTAAATAAAGATGGCTGGGATGCAGAGAGTGATGATAAATTAATGATGGCCTCTTATGCCGGCGGTATGAGCATTGCTTACAGCCAGGTTGGCGTGGCCCATGCAGTAAGTTATGGCTTAAGTTATTTGCTGGGCACCAAACATGGTATTGGCAATTGTATTGTGTTTGATAAATTAGAAGAGTTTTATCCCGAAGGCGTAAAAGAATTTAAATACATGGTTGAAAAAAACAAGATTGATATTCCCCAAAATATATGCGCCGGTTTAAGTGATGAAGATTTTGATAAGATGATCAATGTATCATTGGGCATGAAACCACTTTGGGAAAATGCTTTGGGGAAAAATTGGGAAGAGCAGATGACGAGGGAAAGATTAAGGGGGTTGTATGCATTGCTTTAATTGTATGAATTATCAGCGTTTTGAATAGCTCTGCACGTTAATCAAATACAATTGCAGATTTACTGAGAGGCTTTCTCCATAGTATCTAAAACTTTCTCTGGGTGAATATCCTTTGATAACTCCTCTATTTCCGGATCCACAGCAACCTCAATATCCATTTTCTTAGCCACTGCTGTAATTAAAGTCAGTATCCTGGTAACTTCGTGTTCCGTAAGCAGGCTCACTTGCAGATCTAAATCAGCCCATTTCTCTGCCTGGGCATTCATGTGTTTTTGGCCAATTAAAACAAAGGTTGTAAGAAAAATAGCCTCCACGGCAGCAAACGTTGCAAGAAATATAAAATTAGGGTCAAATGGTTTTAAATGCAGGAATCCTAAATTCCAGATTATCCATGCGCTAAATAAAATTGAATGAATAAAAACGGAAAGCATACTAGCTGCAAAAGCAGTGACTGAGCTTACAATTTTTTCGGTTAAATTTCTCTTCTCGCGGTCTTCTTTTTTTCTATGCAAAAGCGCAGTCACATTTCTTTCAATAATTTGGGTTATCCCGGGTATTTTTTGTTTAGTTGTGCTCATATAATGCGTTTATTTTATCATACCAGAATAATTATGCCGAATTTTATAAACTGTGAATTTAAGTCAATAAAACCTTCAGCCGGCAAAAAATCAATATGCAAAAAACAATAATTATTTTTTTATTGCCTTGATCTTTCAGGCAAAAACTACGCTCACGTTTTTTTTAAACATACATGCCCGGAAGTAAAACCTGATTTGTGGAGATATAAAAGAAAAGCCCATTCTTACACTTCCAAAATGCCAGAGGAAGTAGAATTGACGTTACGGGATTATCACTAACCCCAAAATATCATTCATTTTTTATTCCTGCAGCAATTAAAAAGCAAAAAGTTTATATTTTCGTATTTAATACTTTCTGCCGCCCGAAATCTTATTAACGGATAAATAAAGCAGCTACCTGTTATATGATGGCCAATAAACAATCTTAATAAAAAAACAAAAATGTTTACAATTGAACAAATTAAAACAGCTCATTCAAAAGTAAAAAGCGGTGCAGATTTCCCCGGCTACATCCAGGAATTGAGATCATTGGGCGTAATTGCTTATGAACACTTTGTGTCGGACGGGAATATTAAATATTATGGGGCAAACGGATTTAAAATTTCAGCCCCTGCTAAGTGGCCGGCAACTGATGTTATGGAAACCGCGTCGGCCGAAAAATTAAAATATGCTTTGGCTATTCATCAGCAGGGTAAATCTGACTATCCAACATTTTGCAGGCAATCAGCAGAAGCAGGAGTTGAGAAATGGATAGTTGATATAACAAAAATGGTTTGCATTTATTATGATATGGCAGGTAACCAACTATTACTTGAGGCAATACCAACACCCTAGAAAAGCAGGCCGCTAAGATCTCGTGGTTATAAATAAAACGCTATCCACATTCAATTTCCGGCAATAAAAAACTTTTGTATATTTCAAAAATTAATGTACGTTTATGTTAGCCAAAATTTTACTTTGATTTTTAAACATTAAATATCTACAGATCATGAAAACATTAAAATGCAGTGATGCCGGGTTCGATTGCCAGGGTGTTATAAGTGCCAATACCGAAGAGGAAGTATTGAACCTGGCTGGCCAACATGCGCTTGAAGTACACGGCGTTATGGTAACGCCCGAATTGGGTGAACAATTAAGGACGCTAATTAAAGAAGAGTCTAACTAAAATGGCTTTTTGTTTTTGTTCCTGGGCAGTTTTCGTGTAAAATGTGCTTGGCTCCGTGTAAGATTAAACAATTTAATCACCCTTTCACTTGTTTGATTTCTCTACACTTTTTTTGTTTTGGCGTAGCCATTCTGTTCCTGCTTTAATAAGTTATCTGCATTAATATGTCAGCATCCGGCTCCTGTAGCTGGTTTATGAATTATTTATATTTTATTAGTATGATCTGCATACAAAAAAACTATCCTGCCCGTACAAATTTTATTTTTCATCACAATCTAAAATTTCAATTGTACAATCTATATGTATGCAAGATTATACCTGTACTTTTGTAAACTTAATTAACGAATTTGCAATTGTTTTTAAATAGTACTGCCCGGGTTATTATTTCTTTTATATACATCTTTTGCATTGCGCAAAAAGCCAATGCACAATGCGGCACTCCTGTTTCTATTTTTCCATATACTGAAGGATTTGAAGTAACGAATGGAGGCTGGGTAACCGGCGGCACATTCTCCGACTGGGCCTGGGGTTCTCCATCCAAACCTGTAATTACAGGGGCTGCAACGGGAACAAAATGTTGGATAGTTGGGGGCCTTTTAGGAAGTAGCTATAATAATAGTGAAAGATCCTGGCTGCAAAGTCCTTGTTTTGATTTTACAAGTCTTATGTACCCTCATATCTCTTTTAATGTTTTTTGGGAGATGGAACAGAAATTTGATGGCGGCGGTTTTCAATACTCAACAGACCTTGGTGTAACCTGGATAAATGTTGGCGCCGTATCAGAACCGGCTAATTGTTTAAATGCTAACTGGTTCAATTATTCTCCCATTACCAACCTAAACAACGGACTTGCCACCGTAAGAGACGGCTGGTCCGGCAATATACAACCTACCAGTGGCAATTGTCTGGGGGGCGGTGGCAGCGGCCAATGGGTAAATGCACAACATTCGCTCATCAATCTTGCCGGTGTACCCAATGTAATTTTTCGTTTTATTTTTGGTGCAGGAACAACTTGTAATAATTACGATGGCTTTGCGGTAGATGATATAGAAATTTCGGAAGCCCCCCCTAACAATGCATCTTTTACTTATTCCTGCACAAACAGCACTACAGTAAATTTTACAAATACTTCAGCACTTTGCCCTGCAACAAACTGGGATTTTGGAGATATAGCATCCGGAGCTAACAACACATCAAACTTATCAAACCCAACCCACACCTTTTCTGCACCGGGTTCTTATACTATTACATTAAATGCAACCGGGCCGGCCAATGCGCCATCAACAACAACACGAACATTAAATATTCTTGGTTTAACCTTTCCGGTTATTTCACATAATAATTGCTTTGGAGATAATAACGGGTCTGCAACTGTAGCTGTTATTCCTGTTTTAGCAGCACCGTTTTTTTTTTCCTGGAATACAATACCTCCACAAAATACAGCAACGGCAACAGGCCTTGCGGGGGGAACATATACGGTAACTGTTAATGCATTGAACAGTTGCACATCAACGGCAACTGTGGTAATTACAGAACCGGCAGCATTGTCACACACTCTAAATATTGTACAACCGGGTTGTGCAGTGGCAACAGGCACTGCAACAATTACTGAAAGCGGTGGCACGGCACCATATTCTTATTCCTGGCTTCCTTCGGGTGGCACAGGCTCAACAGCAACCGGGCTTACACCCGGAAATTATACTGTTACAGTTACCGATAGTAAAAGCTGTACAGAAAATATCAGCATATCTATTATAACTGCAACACCCCCGGGCATAACCATAACAAATAAAAAAGATGCAACTTGTTTTGGATTGAGTGATGGTATTGCAACCGCTTTGGCAACAGGAGGGAATGCACCGTACACTTTTAGTTGGAATACCTTGCCAGTACAGAGGAATGCAACAGCAACAAACCTGGCTGCGGGAAATTATACAGTAACTGTTACAGATAATAATGGTTGTTCTGCTTCCACGTCTGTACAAATTCTGGAACCGCCAAGCGGGTCCTGCGGAGAAGTGTATTTCCCCAATGCATTTACACCTGATGGTAATACCATCAATGATAATTTTGGCCCCATGGGAAATGTTGCTGCCATCAGCAATTATCTTTTATTGGTTTATAACCGGTATGGGGAACTTGTTTTTTACAGCCGTGATCCCTTTAGAAGATGGGATGGCTTTTATAAAGGAAAACAGAATACGGGTAATTATGTTTGGGCTGTTACCTACACTTACAAAGGACAGTTTAAGCGGGCCGAACAGGGTTCGGTTACAATTATCAGGTAGCTTTTGCGGGTTGTTCAGAAAAATTCTTTATTCATAAAATAGTATTTTTTTCAAGGCATTGTTTTTGTAACTTAATTTTCGATTCAATTCATCATATAAAAATTTACCAAAATGAAAAAGTTTAAACAGTTTATCAGTTACAGCAGCTTACTGCTTTTTATCTCTTTATTTTTTATGGCATGTAATAATAATAAGGAAGAAGGGAACAAAACCACTACCGAATCTACCGAAACGAAAACAACCGAAGCCATGAGTGCCATGGCAACAATTTCAGCTACGGTGCCGGACACGGCGCTTACCGGTACTGCGGAATTTATGGTTCAAAACGGAAAGGTGAAAATGGTATTAAATCTAACCTGTATGACCATGGCAAATAAAAGTGTAGCGGTACATTTACACGAAATGGGCGATTGTGGCGATATGGGAAAGGGTGCTCACGGGCATTGGAATCCAACAAACCAGCAGCACGGCAAATGGGGAAGCAGCAGTTTTCACAGCGGCGATATAGGTAATGTAAGTTTGGATGCGGCAGGCAAAGGAACGATGGAACTGGAAACTGATTTATGGAGCATCGGCGGCGATGAAAAAACAAATATTTTAAACAGGTCGGTTATTGTACATAACGGCGCAGATGATTTTACTACACAACCTACAGGCAATTCAGGATCTAGGATTGGATGTGGAGTGATTATGAAAAAGTAAAAGGGTTATTGAAATTATTAGTACTGGCTGGCGTGTTATTGGCGTAATTTATTTATTGCCCAATCTGCCAGCCAGTATTTTTTTGTAACTTTAATAAAAAGATTTAATTATGAACACCAGGGATAAAAAAGCTGAAGTACTGGAACTGCTTGCCCAGACAAACGACAGCGGTTTAATTGCCGAAGTGTATGAGGTGCTTCATCCTGAAAGTGCTGTTGAAAATATAAATATGCAGGAACTGCCCGCCGAATTGCAGCAAAAAATAAACAAAGCATTTGACGATTACAAAAGTGGCAACTACATAACTCACGAGGAGATGAAACAAAAAAGTAAATTTGTATAACCTATAATCTCATGACAACATTATCCATTCGTCAGCAATTGCATAATTACCTGGAAGTAGCCGACGACAAAAAAATTAAGGCCATTTACACAATGATGGAAGATGAAATAAAAGAAAGAACTGTGGAATATACAGAAGAGTTTAAAACGGAGCTTGACGGGCGACAGGCAGATTATAAAACCGGGAAAGCTAAAATCATAACAGCAGCGGAAAGCAAAAAAAGAATTCACAAAATTTTAAAAACTTCTGGCAAATAATGCCATCTAAATATATACTGCTTGAAGTAGCTCAAATTGAGTATGAAAAATCACTGCATTGGTATGCAGTAAGAAGTGAACAAGCGGCTATAAATTTTATAAAAGCCGTGGATATAGCACTAAAACTGATTTGTGACAATCCCGAAAGATGGAGAAATAAATACAAAAACTATCATGAACTGGGATTAAAAAAATATCCTTTTACAGTAATTTATATCATAGATTCTGAAAAGGAACTGGTTGTTGTAACGTCTATTTATCATCATAAAAGAAACCCTAAAAAGAGATACAAAAAATAAATTTTTAAGCCGAAACCCCCGCTGTTTTATTTCTTGATAAAAACTTAATCTCCGCTTTTTCGTTAAGAGGCTCCTCTTTAAAATCCGGCTGCCCGGCAGGAAAATCATCAACCTCCAGTTCGATCCTCCTCGTAATATCACTTAAAGAAGAAAGGCGTTCCATGGTATAAGGGATCGTATCAAGCCCTGATGCAAATTTTAAAATATAACTGTATATGCCAAACAGGCTGCCAGCCATGATGGTTGTACTGTGCAGGTTTTTACTGGCGATAAGGGAAACGGCAATTACGAGCAAAACCATGATCTCCATAAAACCAAAGTTCCATGCTTCTTTATCAGAAATACGAACCTGCCATTTGCGTAAATTATTGTAGTGATGACGGATGTTGGTATTGTTGCCGGTGCTGATGATATCAACCTGCTTTTCCAGCTCATCGTTTTTATACCTGTTAAGCCGCAACATTTTTTTGCCATACAACATACTGATGATGATTACCGGGATCATAATGGCCAGGCAAATTAAAACAACTGTTTTATCATAAAAGAATAAGATAATGAGAGATCCTAAAATATTATAAGCCGCTTCAATAACATAAACCAGGTCATGTTCTAAAAAATCAACAAACTCCCTTGCCAGGGTGGAGTGGGCGCTAAGTTTTGAAACATCCATTTTATTGTACCTGCGGCTTAAAAAATTTGTAACCAAAGATGTGTAAATGGCAGAATAGGTACGGGTATCAAACATGTGGCGAATGGTACCGATTATTAAATAAGCCAGGTGAACAACTGTTAATACGACCAGGCCTTTGTAACTTCCTTTTATGAGATCGTTAATGGCTTCGCCAAAAAAATAAAAACGCAAAAGTCCGCCCAGCATTTCCAGCGAGAATAATGAATACGTACATATTAGTTGATATTTATGCTTCATCATCAGGTTGCGCAATATTTGAAACTTAGACATAGTTCTGTTCTTTTGATTTGTACATCATCGTTAAAAAACCCCGTAAAGGAGAGAATTTGTAATAGGTGGTTAGTAAGACCGGGGGAATACCGGCGGGTTTAATCGTTATAGAGGGTTTCTCTTTCCGTTACTGAATTGTTAGCAATTCCGGTAACATACCCACAACAATTATCTGCACCGCATCGGCAATTAAAGGGCTCCATATTTTCATCCAGGAAGGTAGCGTAGTTCAGGGTTAGTTCTTCGCCTTTCAAAATATTTCGTAAAGCCACTACATTAAGTCCTTCATAGGCGGTGTTAGGATCACAACTGTGATTTTGAGGTGCCCAATTTGCCGGGTTATTATCCCACAGCAAAAATACCTCTTTACTCAGAGGATAAGCATACTTTCTAAAAGTTTCCTTTTCCTTAACATTCCAATAACGCTCTACATAGCTGCGGGTTACAATGCGCTGGGCCAGCTCCTCGCCACTGAAAACCAGTTCTTTAGCAGTAATATTTTGGGTTGAATATATACCATACCCGGCTATTGAATTGCCCTTCATAGTGTATTTTTTTTGCCTTTGTTGGTGGCGGGCAATGCCTTCTTCAATTATTTTTTTAAGAAACCCGGCCTGACCAATACCATCAGCTTTTAAAATATAATCGGCCGATCCTTCGTACCCGTCTTTATAAAAAACGGAGCAGGTAAAGTTTATTTCCAGGAAAAATATTTCGTTTTTATCATTCACCCTAAAATCCAGCCGGGCATAACCCACGCCGCCAAAGCCCTGGAAAATTTGTAATGCGGCTTCCTTTAAATGCTTTTCTAAAACAGGGTCATTGCAGGGAATATTTGCTTCGGGGTGAAGCTCCGATGTTTTTAAGGCATAGGTTTTAAACTCAAATCCTTTTGGAAAAATATATTCAATAGGTTTAAAAACTGTACATGTCTTTCCATCATCTGCATTGGCAACAAGCATTACGGTAAACTCCCTGCCTTCAATATATTCCTCAACCAATAAAGGCCCGTATTCTTCAAAAATGGCGGTACATTTCTGTAACAACTCTTCTTTGTTATTCACCAAAGATTTTTGATCAATACCTAAACTATCCCCGGCTTTAACGGGTTTAACAAACAAAGGGTACTGTAAATGGTTACAATCCTTTTCTATACAATCCAGTGTTTCAATCAGTGCAAATGCCGGTGTGTTTATTCCCACGGTGTAAGCCACATATTTCATCAGGTCTTTTGGAGGATCATACAATAAAGATGACGGGCCGGTAAAAGGCAGGTTCAGCAATTCCATAAAATAAATAACATCAATGGACGGAACATTCCATTCCAGGTAGCCTTCGCAGAGATTTACAAAAACATCATAGTTCTTCTTCTTTAGTTCTTTAAGTTGTTTATAGGTAGAGAGTTTGTTTAATAAAACATGATCGAATTCGGCACAAGGCATTAAATGGCTAAGACTACGCGGTGGGTCATAATTTTGATAATCAACATCAGATGTGGAATAATCGGGTTGGAGAACACAGATTCGAATACCCCCAACGTTCCCTCCAGCCCCCTCTGAACTTCGTTCGTTCCCTTTCGGGAACCCCAAAGGGGGAGGAAATGGAGAAGATTGAGGCGAAGAACTATTTTTATTTTCTTGTGATTCCATTTTGGTTTCTGCAAAGATCTGCAGGAGATAGTTTAAGCAATGCGCCTTTTTAATTCTCTTGCCGAGCGGCGGGTAAAAGCATCATTAATAATTTCGCTCACAAGTTCAGTAAATGTACTTCCGCTAAAACGCAGGATGGCACCAATAGAAGTAAAATCTTCATCTTCGCTTAATCCGCATTGTGCATTAACTTCCAGTACATACATTTTACCTGTTTCTTTATCCATTCTTACATCGGCACGGGTATAACCGCAACCTTTGGTGGCAACAAAAGCTTCCCAGCTTATTTTTTTTATCTCATCAATTAAAGCAGCATCGGGTAATGCATACTCATAAAAATTTGCTTCATTGGGCATGGGGGCTTCTTCTTCATAAATTTCCCAAAGCCTGTCGAACGATAAAAACTTTTCCTCCTCCGGTAAGGATGTGTGAAAAACCCTTTCAACAGGTGTATAAATTTTAGCGTCTTTAGGATTGTTGTAAGAACCTGAGATCAGCACCGTAAATTCAGGGCCCGTAATAAAAGATTCGGCAATTAAACCATCAGCAGCCAAATCCCAGCCCCGGTATCCTTCAAACATTTTGTTAACCTGTTCTTTTAATTGAGTTTGATTGTGTACTACATTCTTAATACCAACGCCCATACTTCCTCCCGAAATGGAAGGCTTAACAATTACCGGTGTGCCCAATTTTTCAAAAATATTTTCAATATCCTGGTCTTTATCATGAATGGCTTTCCATTTTGCTGAAGGTACACGGGCTTTAGCAAAAGCCTGCTTCATGGGAATCTTTGAAGTGGTGATATTGTAAAAGTATTCATCAGCACCGGTGTATATCAAACCCTTTTCTTCCAGTAAACGTACAATGGAAATACCCGGAGTTCCATTAATCTCATCTCCATCGCAAAGATTAAACACCACGGGTGTTTTATTGCCAAAGTCTCTTTCTTTAACAATCAGTTTTATAATGGCGCTATAATTTTTAATGGTTACCGGTTGCCATTTCCATTCAATACCCAGTTCGGTAAAAGTCTTTTCGTATTCGGCAATACTCTGGCTAAAATCGTAGTAATAATCAATATTGGCATCGCTGGTTTCCAAAAGCGGTGCCAGCACCCAAACTTTAATTTGATGGTTAGAAAATGATGACATTAATGGGTTAAATAAAGCCATAGCAAAAAAAGCAGGTTACAGGGAAAGCTTTTGCCTTACCTGCTGCCTTATAAAATCGGTTAGTTTATATTTTGAAAGCGTTTCAACAGAAAGATGCGAAGCGCCGTTAATTAACTGAATACAGCTTTGATTGCCGCAATTGCAAACAAAGGGTTGCGCCATTTCCCATTCGGTACTTGGATAGAAAAAAGTAAACTCATCGCCCGGCTGCAGTGCCTGTAAGCAAACCAGCTCCATAGTGGTGGTGTTAAAAAAAACATTGGGTGCACAACTGTGGTTAATGTACTGCAGAAACTCTGGCATCAGCGTAATGTGCCTGCTGGCGCCGGTTTGCACGGTTAAGTAAGTTGCATACGGTTGCGTAATACCGGCATTAAATTTACAGATAACGTCGCCGGGGGTAAAGCTAACAGCAGCATACAAAGATTTTTGATTGGTTTCGTTATTGAGTACAACATTTGCAAAAATGTGATTACTGATAACTTCGATAGATTGGGTAGTAGTGGAAGTTTTTATCATGCTTTTTTTGATGGGAATAACCCGTAAAAGTTTAAAATAATTTTATTTTATTTTATAGCAAGTGTTTTATTAAGTAAATGTATAAAAGCATTGATTAATAAAAAAGATAATTGGCCTTTATTATTGAATGGTGGATTAATAACGATATTGTGTGCATAACCATAACAGCTACTTTTATCATCAAATGAATTTAGATGATGGCCATTGAACCTAATAAGCCAAACCCCGATTTACTTTTACTACTGGTACAAATGAAAATGCCTTATGGAAAATTTAAGGACAGGACATTATGTGATCTGCCCGTTTCTTACCTGGAGTGGTTTCAACGCAAAGGTTTTCCAAAAGGGAAACTGGGTATGCTATTAGAAACCCTGTATGAGATAAAAATTAACGGACTGGAAGAATTGCTGGAGCCATTAAAAAGATTGTAGAAATATTTTAACGCAAAACACTTGACATCAAAAACTTTTAGTTGTAACTTAACAATGTTCTTTTTTAATTAAAATCATTTTATATGAGTTTAATACATCAAATGGACGAATGGAGCAGTAAGCATCATCCCAAATGGCTTGTTATTTTAAGAATAGTACTTGGGTTATGTCTTTTTCTTAAAGGCTTTGGTTTTATCCAGAACAGCGTTGAGCTTACAAGTTTTTTTTCAGAAACGTCTTATTTTCAAAAAGCAACCTGGTTAAATACGGCTATACCGTGGGTTCATCTGCTTGGGGGCAGTATGATCATAGTGGGGCTATTCACCCGTTTGTGGACCCTTGTTCAAATACCCATTCTTTTAGGCGCTGTATTTTTTATAAACACAAAAACCGGAGTTTTTGCTGGAGAATCTGATCTGATGTTTCCTATAATTATTTTAATACTCCTGGTCTTCTTTTTTATTGAGGGAGGAGGCCCAATTTCGCTTGATTATTATTTTAGAAACTATAAAAAGATTAACCGGGAGAATTGAAAAGGGTCTTTAGAATGTTTGGAAAGAAATTCATTAATTGAACCGGAGCCTTAAAGAATTATTTTTCTAACAGGTTTTAGTATTGTGCAATAGCTAATCTCCCCAGGTTATGCTGAGATTATGTGCATTAATCTCCGCATGATATGCTACACTGACCTAAAATATTATAAGACCTATTTCCTTTTCAGGCGGTCTCCTCAACGAAAAATTTATTAAATCCCAAGTCTTATTTATTCCCGTAATCAACACTTACTGCAACGAAACTTCCTGAGGAACTTGCCGTACTAAAAATATCACTGATATACGGCGAGTCACACATCAGTCTCAATCATAACAAAAACATCACCCCGTTAACCAGCTCTGTTTCCATTTTAGCTTTACGTTGTGTAGACTCGCCTGAAAACAAAAAAATCCAACATTTCTGTCAGGGTTCTTGTGGTGTGGCAAGGGCTAACGTCTTCTTTTAAGACAGATATGGACATAATGGGACATTGGCTGGATTTGTATTATTTGGGAGATGCGTTTGAGTATTAAGGAAGCCGTTTTATTGTTTGCGATTTACTACGTTTTTAGTAGCAAATCGCAAATTAAAACTTAGTTCCCGTTTTATCCTTGATAAGAATTCAACCATTAATAGTATAATCAGCAACTTGAGTAAAATATTTCCAATTAGTGTGCATTCATCAGCTATTTTAAAGTCAACCACCTGTGATATAAGGGTATAAGTTTTTGAAAATGAGAGCATATGAAGTATTTTGAGGGTTGAACAAAAACGATCTTATTAAGCCGATGAATTTGACTGCTTTTTTTGACCTTGAAATAAACCCTGAAAAGAAGAAAATTCTTGACATAGGGGCTATTAGGTCAGACGATGCCATTTTTCATAAAAACCATCCTGGCGAATTCCTTGAGTTTATAGGGAAAGCTGACTATTTATGCGGACACAATATTCTTGCTCACGATTTATTATACCTGCAAAAGTATAAAGGCGAACCAGGTTTTGGGTTGGATAAAGCAATTGATACATTATTACTGTCCCCTTTACTATTTCCTAAAAATCCATATCATCGCCTGCTTAAGGATGATAAACTCCAAACAGAAGAACTCAATAATCCTATCAATGATGCCAAGAAGTCAAGGGATCTTTTTTATGATGAGGTAAATACATTTCACCAGCTTCCCGAGGAATTTAAAGAAATCCTATTTAGCCTATTACACCAACACATAGGCTTTTCTTGTTTTTTTAAATATTTGGGATATTCTAATTCAATAAAATCAGCCTTATCAGAGAAAAGAATAAGAGAATTATTTCTAGACAAAATCTGTCAGCATTGTGATGTAACATCATTTATACAAGAGTATCCGATCCCTTTAGCTTACGCATTGGCTTTGTTGAATTGTAATGATAGGTATTCTATTACTCCCCCCTGGGTTTTGAGAAATCATCCAGAAGTAGAACGGATACTATTTTTAATGCGGAATAAACCTTGTGTTCCAGGCTGTGGTTATTGCGATCAGGCTTTAAATCCAATCTTAGCCTTGAGGAGGTATTTTGGATTTCCTGCTTTCCGTTCATATGCTGATGAACCATTGCAGGAAAATGCTGTAAAAGCAGCAATTCAAGCTAAATCAATACTAGCAATTTTCCCTACCGGAGGAGGTAAATCTATTACTTTCCAGGTTCCTGCTTTAATGAGTGGCGATAATGCGAAAGCCCTCACTGTTGTGATATCTCCTTTGCAATCACTAATGAAAGATCAGGTTGATAACCTGGAGAAGAAGGGAATAACCGAAGCGGTAACAATCAATGGTTTATTAGATCCGATAGAAAGAAGTAAGACTATTGAGCGAATTGAAAACGGCTATGCAAGTATGTTATATATTTCCCCGGAATCACTTCGGTCGGTTACTATTGAGCGATTATTGCTTAAAAGAAAAATTGCCCGTTTTGTAATTGATGAAGCCCACTGCTTTTCCTCATGGGGTCAGGACTTTAGGGTAGACTATTTATACATCGGCGATTTTATTAAAGAATTACAAAAAAAGAAAAATCTTGAAGAACCCATTCCGGTTTCTTGTTTTACGGCAACTGCCAAACAAAAAGTTATTGAGGATATCCGATTTTATTTTAAGGAAAAATTGAATATTACTTTGGAAGTTTTTAGGTCAGGTGCAACAAGAACCAACCTTCATTACCGGGTTTTTCAAAAAGATAATGAGGAAGATAAATATAATCAACTGAGAAGTATTCTTGAAACAAAAGATTGCCCCGCTATTGTATATGTGTCGAGAACCAGGCGGGCGTATAAGCTGGCTCAAAGATTAAGTGATGATAGTTTTAATGCAAAGCCCTATCATGGCAAAATGGATAAGGATGAAAAATCTGCCAACCAAAATGCTTTTATGTCTGGCGAAGTGAAGATAATGGTGGCCACTTCCGCCTTTGGAATGGGGGTAGATAAAAGCGATGTAGGTGCCGTTATTCATTATGATATTTCAGATTCTTTAGAAAATTATATACAAGAGGCTGGCCGAGCAGGCAGGGATGAGAATATTGATGCGGAGTGTTATGTTCTATTTAACGAGGAAGACTTAGATAAACATTTTATTTTACTCAATCAAACAAAAATAAGCAGCAAAGAAATAAACCAGGTGTGGAGAGCTATTAAAGATCTTACCAAAACAAGAGATAAAAGTTCTAATTCAGCCTTAGAAATAGCCAGGAAGGCAGGATGGGATGATGGAATTAATGAAATAGAAACTAGAGTAACTACTGCGATTGCAGCCCTGGAAGATGCAGGGTATTTAAAAAGGGGTCAGAATATGCCCCGCATTTTTGCCAACAGTATTTTGAGTAAAACTGCACAGGAAGCAATTAATAAAATTAACAGCTCAGAAAAATTCGATGATCCTCAAAAGCAAAAAGCTATTCGAATCATTAAAAAATTATTCTCCAGTAAAAGCAAAAGGTTATCCACTGAAGAACAGGCTGAATCGAGAGTAGATTATATTTCAGATCAGTTAGGAATTGTAAAGGAAGAAGTAATCCGAATCATTGAACTACTTAGAGAAGAAAATATTTTGGCGCAAACCAAAGACTTAAATGCCTTTATTAAAAAAGGAGAAAGTAGTAACAGGTCATTAGCTATTGCAGAAAGCTATAGAAAACAGGAAGATTTACTGTTGACCATTTTAAAGGAGGAAGAAGCTACCTATCACTTAAAGGAAATCAATGAACAATTTGCTGAATCGGGAATAAACGACAGTACGCCCAACAAACTGAAAACAATTATTAATTTCTGGGCCATCAAAAATTGGATAAAACGGCACAACCTTGAATACTCAAGAAACCACATTCAAATTGTTTTAACTATTGCAAAGAGCGAGTTCAGAGATAAATTAAGCAAAAGGCATTTTCTTGCAAAACTAGTCACAGAATATCTCTACAAGAAATCAAATGAATTTAAACCGCAGGAAAACATCTCAGAAGATGTGCTGATAGAATTTTCTGTACAGGAGTTAAAAGAAATTGTTGAAAAAGAACAGGGAATGTTCGCTATGCAAATATCTATTGATGATATAGAAGACACCTTATTTTATCTTTCCAGAATTGAAGCTATTAAGATTGAAGGCGGATTTTTAGTTGTTCATAACAGGCTTTCAATTGACAGGCTGGAAAAAAATAACCGGATTCAATATAAGGAAAGTGACTATGAGAAATTGAGCCAGTTTTATCAGCAAAAAGTACAACAAATCCATATTGTTGGTGAATATGCAAAAAAAATGATTGGGAACTACAGTGAAGCATTGCAATTTGTAGAAGATTATTTCGGATTGAACTATTCATCTTTTCTCTCCAAATATTTTCCTGGCAGCCGCCAGGATGAAATAAAGCGAACCCTAACTCCTGAAAAGTTTAAAAAACTGTTTGGCACTTTGTCGCCTTCCCAACTAAAGATTATTACAGACTCTCAAAATCAGTATATAGTGGTTGCTGCTGGCCCAGGTAGTGGTAAAACACGGGTGCTGGTTCATAAATTAGCATCCTTACTGCTGGCTGAGGATGTGAAGCATGAACAACTATTGATGCTTACTTTTTCCAGGGCCGCAGCTACAGAATTCAAAAAAAGGTTATTAGAGTTGATTGGTAACGCTGCCAATTTCATCGAAATAAAAACATTTCATTCTTACTGTTTTGATTTACTTGGCCGGGTTGGTAGTTTATCAAAATCCGACACTATATTAAAAACAGCCGTTGAGAAAATCCGTAACGGCGACATTGAAATCAACCGGATCACAAAAGCTGTTTTGGTGGTAGACGAAGCGCAGGATATGAATGTGGATGAGTATGAACTGGTGAAAGCTTTAATGGAACAAAATGAATATATGCGGGTCATCTTGGTAGGAGATGATGACCAAAATATATATGGATTCAGAGGGGCAGATTCCCGCTTCATGCAACAGTTGATTACTGAAAAATCGGCTGTAAAATATGACCTGATTGAAAATTACCGAAGCAAAAATAACATTGTTGTTTTTGCTAATCAATGGGTGGAGGGAATACAAAATCGATTAAAAGATATTCCTGGGTTTTCCAAACAACAACTAGATGGGATCATTCAAATTGTGGAATATAAAAGCACTAAGCTGATTGTTCCTTTAGTAGATACTATCGGACAAACAGACCTGGCAGGTAGCTCCTGCATCTTAACTAAAACTAATGAAGAAGCTATTCAGCTAACGGGACTTCTGATTCAAAAGGGTTTACAGGCCAAGCTGATCCAAACCAATGACGGATTTAATTTGAGCAATCTTTTAGAGTTAAGATTTTTTTCTGACCAGGTGAATAATAATGCTGATTCGCCACTTATTGGGGATGAAGACTGGGCAATAGCTATTCGCCAACTATCCACATATGCAAAACAAAGTGATAAACTTGAGCTGGTACTAAACATTATTAAACAATTCGAATTATCCAACCCGGTAAAAAAATATAAAAGCGACTGGAAGGCCTTTTTGATGGAATCTCAAATGGAGGATTTTATTAACATCGATACCGAGACAATTTATGTATCCACTATCCATAAGGCTAAGGGCAAAGAGTTTGACAACATATTTGTGATGTTGAATGGGTTTAAACCCGATAATGATGAAAACAGGCGGCAATTTTACGTTGCCATTACACGTGCCAAGACGAACCTAACTATCCATTACAATGGTAATTATCTTCAACCACTGATAGCAGACAATCTTTCTTACACATATGACAACAATGAATACAGTGAACCACATCAAATGGCATTATATCTAACGCATAGGGATGTTCAGCTGAGCTATTTTGAATATGTACAACGAAGAATGAATAGTATCCAAGGTGGTAATACTTTGACTATTCTGGAAGAGGGGCTCGGTAATTCCAGCGGAGAATTGATTCTCAAATATTCACAGCAATTCAAACAAACAATAATCGAAAGACAACAAAAAGGCTTTCGGTTATCTGATGCCAAAGTAAATTTTATTGTGTATTGGAAAGATGAAAAGAAAGATATGGAAGTAAAGATTATATTACCCAAAATTACTCTTACAAAATAGAGATTTTTAAAACTCCCGCCGGATTAATCAAATCTTAAAATAAAATATTTCCAATGTTTTTGGTAATTTTTGGCCATTCAATTTCTTTTATTACTAAATAAAGAACTTATGCAAAAAGAACTCCTTGCCGAAATAAAGGAATTAAAAACTGCGATTAGCACACTCATAGGAACCTCTGATTTACTTCCTGAAGAACAATTCTCAAAGGAAGCATTAGACAAGGCTGCAAAACAGTTTCAAAAACTAAGTATTGAAAGAGGAGAATGGGTTAGCGATAGCGATATCACCAAATACATAAAGAATGCACACTATCGTGCCGGAGCTTTTATTATACGAGAATTTAATTTTACTAACTACTTTAAAAACGGCCGCACTTTCTTTTTTAATAAAAAGGATCTAATTGCTTTAGCCAAAGAATTAAAAGAACGAAATGTTAATCTAGGGAGATATATGGAGTATATAGATGACCAGGTAAGATTTAAAAAAAGCCTTGCAAATGCTGCTGAAAACAATAAAGGGAAAAGCAAAAAGAAGTCGTTTAAGATTCCCGCTGATTTAATAGATTTTAATACTTCTCCTGTCAAAATGCCTTCGGCGGATATTATTCGGGAAGATATTAAACGGTTAAAAGAAGAGTTTTTTCAATACAAACTTTCTGATTACGTTGACATATTCAAAGATAATTATGCTATGATGAAGCACATATATTGGTTTGAAAAATACCTCGAACCAGGGTTAAAGAAAAGATGCAGGAAATGGTGCGAAGACTTTAATTATGCAAACCATGCTATAGAAGAAGTCACAAAGAAAAAGGAAACCTTTATTCCAGTTCAGGAAGAGGATATGATCCAACTATGAACCCCTTCTCCTTTTTTCAATCTTTAAAACTTCTGATTCCAGGTACATTGCTTTTTTTCTGCCCTTTACAAGTTGAGGTTTTACAATTCCATCATTAATGGCTTTTATAAAGGTAGCATTGCTGACACCGGTCATTTTTAAAGCGCCCTCCTTGGTTAGTAACTGATCTTTTTGTAATTCATTTTTTAGCTCTTCCTTTATAATGGATCGTAGCTTTTCAAAAAATTCTTCTGGTTTGATGCCGTAGAGTAATAGAGATTCCATATTTTTTATTTAGAGAGCAAAGGTCGTTGTAAAAACGATTTCTTACTTACCGGCCCATTCAAGTATAAAATCGGCTCGAATCGTATCATATACTTGTTATTATCGAATAATTATCGTATAATTGCGTATCAAATCGTCTCATAAAAATGTCAAATCTAATTTATACTTTTTTATTTGCCCCAGACTGGATGCAATTAACCAATGAGATCAGCTTAATAGACCGGTTTGATGCTTCATGGGGAACTATTGAAAAAAGAGAAGGACAAACCTTGAAGCAGTTGAAATCTATTGCTACAGTTCGGAGTGTAGGCGCCTCTACCCGAATTGAGGGTTCAAAAATGACAGACGATGAAGTGGAGGTGCTGATAAAAAATCTTACTATCTTAAAATTAGAAGAGCGGGATCAGCAAGAAGTTGCCGGGTATTACGAAACACTGGAACAGATCGCCGAATCTTTCAGGGATATAGAGCTTACCGAGAACAACCTGAAACATCTGCATAACCTGCTGATGAAATACAGTGAAAAGGATGCATGGCACAGGGGTAATTATAAACAACACAGCAATGTGGTCGAAGCACAAAATCCGGATGGCTCAAAGCGTGTGATCTTTCAAACCACAGATCCCGGCTTTTCTACTGAAGATGCCATGAGTAAATTAGTAGCATGGTATAAGTCAGATAAACAAACGCACCCGTTAATAAAATCAGCTGTATTTGTTTATGATTTCCTAAGCATTCATCCTTTCCAGGATGGCAATGGAAGATTGAGCCGTTTATTGGGAACCCTGTTACTTTTAAAGAGTGGGTATTCATGGATTCAATATATGAGCTTTGAACATGAAATTGAAAGCAGGAAATCGCAATATTACAGTATCCTCATGCAATGTCAACGACAAAGACCCGGAGAAGATGTTTACCCTTGGGTAATGTTCTTTTTAGATTGCATGAAGAATATTCAAAAACTGTTGATGAATAAGCTGGAAGTGCAAACTAAATCTGAAAAGCTGTCGCAAAGAGAGAAAAAAATATATTCTTTCATTGAAAACCATCCAGGCTCCAAATCAGGTGAAATGGCTGAAAAGCTAAACATTCCCTTATCAACTGTAAAAAGAACACTGACAGATATGGTTAAAAATAAATTGCTGGTATTGAATGGGGCCGGGGCAGGAACCAGTTATAATATAGAGGGCACTGCTTCCATAAAGAAAGATGTCGCCATGCGTTTCACCAATGCTGAAAGAAAAAAAGAATTCGTTATTAAAAATCAGAGCGCATTTATTCAAATAAAAAAGATCATTCTTACACCTTTGTTTGATTGGTCACATCCGGGTGAATGGGGAGGGCGGCTTGCAAGAACCGGTTTATACCTGCAAGTTACCTGTTCAAATAATAAAGGAACAATGGTTAAGTCTTCGCCTTATCCAATATCTCCAGGCCCACACCATTATCAGCCTGTATTTATATTAAGTCAACCCATTGATATTCCCGGAAATTTTTGGGACGACACACCTTATAAATCAGAATACCCCATCCAGGTTACAATAGAGCTGTTGAGTTCAACGCCGGATTTTGATTTTGATGTGATGCTGGTGTATGATGAAGGATGATAAAACTAAAGGCAGGTTACATCACTTTTTTTTCGTAAACTTGGATATATAAGTACTTGAATGCCCAATCAAAACCCAGAACAACTTGCTCGTGACAAAATAGATGCTGCCTTAATGCAGTGCGGCTGGGTTATACAAAATAAAAATCAGATCAATCTTAATGCTGCTATAGGTATTGCTATACGAGAATACCAAACCAATGTTGGACCAGCAGATTACGTTTTGTTTGTAGATAAAAAACCGGTTGCAATACTTGAGGCCAAAAGAGAAGAAGAAGGACACCGGCTTTCCGTTCATGAAGAACAAACCGAAGGGTATGCTACTGCCAGGCTAAAATATGTTGAAAATCAGAAAATACTGTTTGGTTATGAAAGCACCGGGGAGCTAACGCACTTTACCGATTATAGAGACCCAAAACCACGAGCAAGAAATGTATTCAGCTTCCATCGCCCTGATACATTTTTAGAATGGAGCAAACAAGAAAAGTCATTAAGGGCAAGATTACTAGATATACCGGCGTTACCTGAAACTGGTTTAAGAGACTGCCAGATTCTCGCCATCAATAAATTAGAGCAATCATTTAAAGATGCCAAACCAAAAGCCTTAATACAAATGGCCACCGGCTCCGGCAAAACATTTACCGCCATTACATTCATTTACCGTTTATTAAAATATGCAAAGGCAAAACGCATTTTGTTTTTGGTTGACACAAAGAACTTAGGCGAACAGGCCGAACAGGAAATGATGGCCTATGTGCCCAATGATGACAATCGCAAGTTCACCGAACTGTATGGCGTTACAAGATTAAAAAGCAGTTTTATCCCCGCGGATAACCAGGTGTACATTTCCACCATACAAAGAATGTACAGCATTTTAAAAGGAACTGAACTGGACGAAAGCGCCGAAGAAGCTAATCCAAACGAATACGTTACTTCTAAAGAACCTGCACCCGTTACCTACACTGAAAAAGTACCCATCGAGTTTTTTGATTTTATCGTGATAGACGAATGCCACCGCAGCATTTATAATTTATGGAAACAGGTACTCGATTATTTTGATGTATTTCAGATTGGCTTAACCGCCACACCCGATAACCGAACCTTTGGTTACTTCAATCAAAACCTGGTGAGTGATTATGGTTACGAAAAAGCGGTGATTGACGGCGTACTCGTTCCTTACAATGTATTCACCATCGAAACTCAAATCACCAAAGAGGGGAGTAAAATACTGATGGGTGAAAAAGTAGACAAAAGGGAACGACTTACAAGAAGAAAATTCTGGGAAAGCGTGGATGAAGACATTGAATACAGCGGTAAACAGTTAGATAAAGATATTGTAAACAAAAGCCAGATACGCACCATCATCAGGGCAATAAAGGAAAACCTGCCATCAATGTTTCCTGACCGCATTACTCAGAGTGCTGCCCTAGCTCCCTCTCCTTCGGAGAGGGCGGGGGGTGAGGTTTTCGAAGTACCCAAAACATTGATCTTCGCTAAAACAGATTCCCACGCCGAAGACATCATTGAAATTGTACGGGAAGAATTTGCCGAAGAAAATAAGTTCTGCAAAAAGATCACCTACAAAAGTGAAGAGGATCCCAAAACCGTACTCAGCCAGTTCCGCAACGATTACTATCCCCGCATTGCAGTAACGGTAGATATGATTGCCACCGGCACCGATATCCGCCCGCTGGAAGTATTGGTATTTATGAGAGATGTAAAAAGCCGCAGCTATTACGAGCAGATGAAAGGCCGTGGCACCCGTACCTGCAGCCTGGAGCAATTAAAAGCCAGCGGCACACCTTCCGCTAAATTTACCAAAGACCATTTTGTGATTATTGATGCAATAGGTGTAGAGAGTTCGCAAAAAACCGACAGTCGTCCTTTGGAAAAAAAGCCAGGTATGAGCCTCAAAGACCTGTTGCAAAATATAGCGATGGGCAATACGCAGGAAGACATCCTCAGCACACTCGCCAACCGCCTCATACGGCTCGACAAACAGATCAGCGAAAAAGAAAAAGAATATTTTGCTGAGCAGGCCAAAGGATTTACGATTAATCATGTTGTAAGACAATTGCTAAACGCCCATGACCCTGATACCATGTTGCATATTGAATCAGAAATCAGGAATCGCATGATTGATCAACCACCTGCAAATATTGATTCGGCTGTTAATCATGAAAAGCAAAGATTAATTGAAGATTCAGTAGCAGTTTTCAACAACCCCGAACTCCGCAACTTCATTGTAGACGTTCGCAAAAAATACGATCAGGTAATTGACGGCATAAACATAGATACCATCACCAATATCGGTTGGGTAAAAGACCAGGAAGCTGCTGCCGCCCTCACCATCAGCAACTTTACAGCATGGATACAGGCACACAAAGACGAGATAACCGCCCTTCAAATTTTTTACGGCCAGCCCTACCGCCGCCGGGAACTCACTTACAAAATGATCCGTGACCTGTACGAAAAAATAAACACCGAACAACCCTTGCTTAGTCCCCTGCATGTGTGGCGGGCTTATGAGCATGTTTCGACAAGCTCAACAGGACAGGCCTCGCCAAGAAACGAATTGATAGCATTGGTAAGTTTGATACGTAAAGTAACAGGCATTGATGGCGCACTTACCGGCTACGACAAAACAGTGGACAAAAATTTCCAGGACTGGGTATTTAAAAAACAGGCCGGCACATTAAAATTTACCGAAGAACAAATGCATTGGCTGCGGATGATAAAAGATTATGTTGCCGGCAGTTTTCATGTGGAGAAAGAAGATTTTGAACTGGATCCTTTTAATAAAAACGGCGGGCTGGGAAAAATGTGGCAATTGTTTGGTGATAAAACGGATGAAATTATTAATGAATTAAATGAAGTGCTGGCGGCGTAGTTTTTTATGAGCTAGACTGAAGTATTACTATTTGATAATAAATTTACAGTATGATTCAAGATTGTAAAATAATTAAGGAATTAGCTAAAGGCGGACAAAAAACTGTTTACCTGGCTGAACACCCCACCCTTGGAATTGTGGTAATAAAAAGAGGTGGAATAAAAAGTTTTACTTCTCTTGAGAGAATTAAACGTGAAGTCGAGTTACTTTCTGAATTAAAATCTGAGTTTTATCCGCAACAATATCATTTTAATATTGATGTAAAAACTAAAGAGTTTGAAATTGTTGAAGATTACATCGACGGTAAAGTTTTAAGAGAAGCTATGCCAGAACTTAAAACTCCTGTAGCAATTTTTACACTTTTTAATTCAGTAGTTACAGGTCTTTCACTTATCTGGGATAAAAATATTGTTCACAGAGATCTAAAACCTGAGAATATCATTATTCGCCCGAACGGAATGCCTTGTATTATTGATTTGGGGATTGCAAGGTTTTTAGATTTAGAATCACTAACTAAAACCATTTCTCCAATGGGCCCTTGCACTCCTATATATGCTGCACCCGAACAACTAGCTAATAATAAAAATTTAATTGACCCAAGAACTGATTTTTTTGCATTGGGCATTATAGCTTTAGAACTTTATTTAGGATTTCATCCTTTTGACCCTTCATATGTTGGTAATAATTACTCCATTGTAGAAAACATTATGCAAAATAAATATGTTGTGGAAACGGATGTTGTAAAATATAATGAGGCTATTGTAGAGCTGGCAAATAAAACCTTGCAATCACAACCTTATGACAGGTTCAGAAATTATCACATGTTAAACGCATTTATTGCCAAACAAATTTAAAATGAAAGTATATCATCAAACTGGGTTTAGAGATAAATGGAATATCGAAAGTTTCCAAAATGGAGTTGGAGATGGCTTGATTTTTTCGCCAATCAACATTGATGCTGATAAATTATTAGGACTTGATGTCAAATTAAAAGAGTCTGGATTTTTAGACCCTCAACTGTATTTGTTAAATGAAGCAAAAGGAACTTTAGATACCTACCCATATTTTCCTGGAAATTTAAAGCCTGATTTCACCACTCCTGATTTAGACAATAGCCATATTCAATTGGCTAAATTGTGTGTGGACTACCAAATGGAAAACGAGTTTGATTATTTAATAATACCAACAAGATATTATGCTGATAATCCAACAAGTTATTTTACTCAAAGCACTGATTACTTTGTAACTCCGTTTTGTGATTATGTTAAGGAAAATAATATTACCAAAAAGATACTACTTTCTGTAATTGTAAAAACCATTATGCTGTCAGATGAGGAAAAGCGTGATGAGGTTCTAAATTGGATAACAAGTCATCAGCATATTGAAGGTGTTTATTTGATTTTTGAAAATAACTTTACCAGCAAGCAAATTAAAGATTTCGAATATTTGTTGAATGCTTTAAAATTCATAAAAATTTTAAAAGACAATCAAATGGAAGTGCATTTGGGGTACAGCAATACCGAAGCACTTTTATACAGCATTGCGATGCCTGATTCTGTTACTGTGGGTTCTTATGAAAATTTGCGTTCATTCGGAATTAAACGTTTTCAGGATCTGGAAAAAAGTCAAATGCGACCACCAAATGCAAGATTATACAGTTCTCATCTTTTGCAATGGATTGACTACGAATATATTCAGGCAATGAAAAGTCTAGTTCCAGATTATGCTGACTTTTTTGATGATTCGGAATTTAAACCCCTGATGTTTACCCCGGAATTTAAGTGGCATTTTGCCAAGCCTGAACCGTACAAACATTATTTCTATATTTTTGAGAGACAAATGAAAGGGTTACAAGCATCCCAGCAAGAAAGAATCGATCAAATGAAAGGAGCAATAAAAAATGCGTTAAGTTTGTTTAAGGAGATTGAAAGTGTTATACTATTAGATGATGACAGCGATGGATCTCATTTACCAACCTGGTTTAATGTTATTAACGCTTTCCAAAAAGAAATAACTTTATAAAATATGTTTGCTACAGAACAAGAAATGTCATTAATGTTTGAGAAATTTCTGAAAGCAAATTTTGGAAATGCATATCTCAAGGAATGCCAGGGATTATTTGGTGTTCCTGACTTTGTGTTTTATTCCAAACAAGAGGAAGAAGTTTCTATCATTTCTTTTGAATTGAAATTAAAAAACTGGAAAAAAGCTGCCAAACAAGCGTTCCGTTATAAAAGTTTTGCAAATATATCTTATGTAGTACTTGCAAGCAAGAGTGCTAATGCTGCTTTAAATAATATAGCTCTCTTTGAACAATACAATATAGGCCTTGCGAAGTTTGATACTGACTCTGATTTTGAAATCTTATACAAACCCGAATCAGGCACCCCTTACTCAGAACATTTAAACCACAAACTAGTTGAAACAATAAGTTCAAGTAGAAAAAAATCAAAAAATACTGAAACCCTTGTTAGATAAAACCTGCATCAATGGACCCTTATCTAACAAAAATCAATTACCAAAAGATTGGAAGTGGGTGAAACTGGGTGAAGTTTCAAAGCTAATCACAAAGGGAGCATCCCCCAAGTGGCAAGGAATTAATTATGTTCAAGATTCATCGCAAGTTTTATTTGTAACAAGTGAAAATGTTAGAGAGAATTTTATTGACATTTCGAGTCCAAAGTATTTGGAGTTACAGTTTAATAAAAAACAAAAAAGGTCGATTCTACAAAAGGGTGATGTGTTACTTAATATTGTAGGTGCTTCAATTGGGAGAGCCGCGATATTTAATCTTGATTATAATGCCAATATAAATCAAGCAGTTTCTGTGATCAGATTGTCGGACGTGATAATGAATAAATTTGTTTCTTATTTTCTAAATTCAAATAAAGCATTTGAATATTATAACTTGAATAAAGTTGATGTTGCTAGAGCAAATTTAAGCCTAGCAGATGTTGGTAATATTGAATTAGGATTGCCTCCAATTAAGGAACAACAAGCCATTATTTCCAAATTAGAAGAATTGCTTAGTGAATTAGACAAGGCATAGAAAATCTGCATACAGCGCAAAGGCAACTAAAAACCTACCGGCAGTCTGTATTAAAATGGGCATTTGAGGGAAAGCTAACTAATGAAAATGTAAAAGAAGGAGAATTGCCGAAGGGATGGAAGATGGAGAAGATTGCTGATTTATGTAAAGTTGTAAGAGGAGGGTCACCACGCCCTGCAGGCGACCCGAAGTATTATGACGGACATATTCCTTTCTTAAAAGTAGCAGACTTAACAAAAGATGAGGGAATGTTTTTAACAACATACAAATACACAATAAAAGAAGCAGGGTTGCATAAGACTAGAAAGATTTCACCAAACACACTTTTATTATCAAACAGTGGAGCAACATTAGGAGTTCCCAAAATTTGTATGATAGATGCAACAATGAATGACGGGATTGCAGCATTTTTAGAATTGGCTGAAAAAAGTAATCACTATTTATATTATTTCTGGTTGAGTAAAACCAGAGAGTTGAGAAAAATTAATATGGGTGCTGCTCAACCAAATTTGAATACGGATATAATTAGAGATTATAATGTTCCTTATTGTTCATTTGACGAACAAAACAATGTTGTTCAAGAAATCGAAAGCCGCCTCAGCGTAGCTGATAAAATGGAAGAAAGCATAACTCAAAGCCTGCAACAGGCAGAGGCATTAAGGCAAAGTATTTTGAAGAAGGCGTTTGAGGGAAGGTTAATATATTAGATCGTATGAAAACTAAAGAAAGTATTCCAAGTCTTTATGCAATATTAGATGCAACCCTTCCAATTTGGGAGATTGATTTAGTAAAAGCAGACCTTTATGATGTGAATGAATTAATAGGAACTTCATTTGAAGCAAATTCTTTTTTGGGTCCTGATTCTCTTAAGAAGATTGCAAAGGGGATATTAGAGGATATACTCAACGCTAAAAAAATAGCAAACGAGGATGAAATACATAGATTAAATTTCCTTCAGTTTATGAATTGTACTGAAGTCTCATTTTTCTTCAGTTCAAAAGGAATATATACAGAGTGTCATGATTGGTTAGTTTATTCTTTATCAAATGATTTAGATTATAAAGAAAAAACAGATTTTCATCTTGAATGGATTGATAGTTTTTTACATAGCAAAAATGCATTTATTGCTTTAAACATAATACCGTCATTAATCGAATGGCTGAATTCTTTATTTTATTATTCGAGGCATCACGGTGGCTTAGTTGAATTTGCAACAGACATTATAGATAGTCATACCAAAATTCTATTTGAGTTTCTAAATACTAAAATTCCCAGTAATGCTGATGAATTTCGAATTATATATGCAGTTTCTCAAGTATTAGCTTGGACTATTAATTACAAGAAAGATTTGTCAGCAGAGTATGCTATTAGTTTGTCTAATTATTTTAATAAAACTTTGGATCGCAAGGTAAAGAAACTGATAACTATTCAGTTGACTGTCGGAGGTGCTGAATATAGTAATAGAAGCTCAACTGAATGGGCCAAAATAGCCCTATCTGATTTTTCTGATTTATTAGTTGGGCATGAACGAATGCAGATTTTAGCCAAATACTACTTAGAAAATAAAGAGAAATTAGAAGATGAGTGGGGCCAAATAGCAGATTCAATTCGAGAATATGTTTTATCTCTTAAGAATCCGAACCCAATCCTACTTAAATATGAGAAATCCAGAATATTTGGTATGTTAACCGGTTTGATACTTCTTTGTATTGAAGAGGGCTTAATAAATATGGCAAATAATATAATTGCTGAATTTTATGAGATAGATGAAGCACTAAGAATTACAGATAAACAACTTTATATTGTATGTAATTATAACAACGGAGTTTTATATGTCTCGCCAGACTATAAACTTATTATAGAAAAAGATACACCTCAGGAGTTTGTAGAAGTAATATATCAAACCAACCGTTATTTGAGTTCTACAATTGCACTAAATAATTTTGAAGGGTTTATTTTGGAAAAGCCAAAACATCATGGAGTTCCTATAATTGAAGAGGGAAAATTGTTCGAAGATCAACTAAAGAACCATTACAAATTTGATCAACTTTCGGATTTAAAGATTAACACTATTGATTCAATGGTTATTATTCCTGGCTTTCAACATCCCATTCAAGGAATGATCATTAAAGAGTTAGGAAATACTTTTCCTGTTGCTGCCTCCTTTGAAAAACCTTATACGAAAAGAAAAATCAAAAAGGTTTTACTTTGGTGTTTCGGCACCCGCACAAGTGAACTCGAAATTTCGGTAACAAAAAAAATGTTTGAGAGTGTGGGAATAGTAGTTGAGGCTATAAATATATTAGAAGTTAAAATAGAAGATTTTATAGCGAAGTATAAATCCATAGACTATGATTTGATTTGGGTTGGGACTCATGGGAATTATGATCATTTTATGCCTCATTTGAGTAAGATAGATTTGCATCCCGATGGTGAAATAGAATTATCTGAATTATATAATTTATCGCCTAAAATAGATAGTCAGAGAATGCTGTTTTTGAATATTTGTGATGGCGCTACTGCTTCTACTTTAAATGCAGTTTACGATATAGGATTAGGTGCTAGTTTATGTAGTAGTAGCCAAGCAGTTTTATCTCATATATGGATGGTTAAGATTGAAAGTTCATTTGTTTATGGCGTTTTGTATGCACACTTTTTAATATTGGGAGATGACTTTTTTAAAGCCTATGAAAATGTAGTAAAAGCCTTTTTAGGGGGAAAGGAACATATAAGAGAGTTACTTAGTCCTTACTTTATTTTGGAAGAAGAATTAACTGAATATATAGACAAACTTGATGATAATATTCAAGATAATATTTATTACTGGGGGTCGGGAGTTTATTATCAATAAAACATAATTGTTAAAGCGAATGAAAGTTTATTAAATTTTTTTAAAAATGCAAATAACAACAAATAAATACACACTAAAACAACTTTTAAGCGGTTCTAACGAACAGTTTATTGTCCCTGGCTATCAGCGCCGGTATGCATGGGGTTATAAACAGCATGCGGCATTGTTTGATGACATTGATTTATTAAAAGAAGACGACAATCATTTGTTTGGAATGATTCTATGCCATACCGGAGTTCATACAGGTGGCCTAAATCGATCTGAATTAGTCGATGGGCAACAAAGATTAACAACAATTACGCTATTACTTCTTGCTATAAAAAAAAGATTTGAAGAAATAGAAGTGAAAAAGAAAGTTGAAGAAATTGATGGGCTTATTTATTGTATTGATTTAAAAGAGCGACAGTTAAATAAAATTATACTCGGAGATTTAGATAATCCAGATTATAAAAGAATTTTAAAAGGGGAAGGAGAAGATGAAGTTATTAATAAGAAACTATGGAAAGCATATGAAGATTATTATAACTGGTTTGAGGATTTTGAAAAGGATGAAATAATAGCATTTTATAATAAGCTCATAAATATTGCTGTAATAATTAGGCTCGATGTAAGTTTTGCTAAAGATGCATACAAGCTTTTTGAATCAATAAACAACCGTGGTTTAAAACTTTCTCCAACTGATATAATTAAAAACTTCATACTTGGCCATGCTTCAAAAATTGACAACCCAACATTAGAGAAAGTAAAATCGTTATGGAGCGATATAATTATTAATCTTGATGGGATAGATACCAACCAGTTTTTAAGGCAGTACATGTGTATGCTCTTGGAAAGAAGGGTAACAATAAAAGGCCTTGTTGAAGAATTTAGATATTACTATGTAAACCATGTAAAGAATAGTGAACTTATATCAATTGCTGAATTATATGTGGAAGATGATGAGATAACTGATGAAGAAATTGAAGATATTGATGATGAAGTAACTGAGGAAGAGCCTGAATTTGAAGGAGCTAAAAAAGAAAAAATTAAGAGAATATCAATAGTTCAGTTTCTTAAACAGCTTAAGGATGCTTCCCTTTTGTATCGAAAAATACGAATGAGGAAATTTGATGAAAATAAAATTAATTATCATCTCCTTAATCTTCAAAGAATCTTATCATTCCCAACATACATTTTTTTGCTTAACCTCTTAAATAGGGATATCCTATTGAAAAATAAGATTGAAGTTTTAAAGTTGATTGAAACTTTCATGCTTCGAAGGCACATATGTCAGAAAAGAACTGGAGAATTGGATAATATATTTGCACAACTTGTAAGCGTTCCTGATTCTAATATAATCAACGAAGTAAAAAACCTCTTATCAGCTAATCTTCCGGAAGATGAAGAATTTGAAGATTATTTCACGAAACATATTTTCAAAGGGAAATTGGTTGACAGAGCAAGATATGTTTTGGAGCAGATAGAATAATATATAATAAAAGACAAAGGAGAATATAAATTATCATCAGCTATTGATGTTCACCTTGAGCATATTGTACCTCAGACAATAACTACAAAAAAAGCGAAGAAAGAGTTTGGAGACTGGGTTGAGTACTTGGGCGACAACGCAATCACTAAACATCGAAGGTATGTTTCAAGAATTGGAAATTTGACACTCCTTGCAGGTGAACTAAACATAAAAGCTTCAAATAATCCTTTTAATAACAAAAAGGATAACTATAAGAAGTCGAATATTAAATTGAATAATTCGTTAGCAAATTATTACCGGCAGTTTAAGTTTCAGCAAATTGACGAAAGAGGAAAAGAATTAACCGAAATAGCATTGAAAATTTGGAAATTTTAAAGAATAAAATTAGATGAGTAATAACAATACAACAAACACCTCCAGCATAGTCTCCAAAGTCTGGGCCTTCTGCCGAACCCTCCGCAATGATGGCGTAGGCTACAACAATTGTCTGAATCAGGATTTGCAGGATTTGAAGATTAGCGGGATTGGCAATATTTAAAAATTCTGTAAATCCTTTAATCAATTTAATCCTGATTCAGACAAAAAAATAGCACATGAAACCTGATGAGATAACGTTTAAAATAATTGGCTGTGCCATGAAAGTC
>JANNYY010000520.1:0-19815 GCA_031410355.1 Chitinophagaceae bacterium
TTATCATTGATGTAAAAATTGCCGGCGCTGTTGCGTAGTTTATCAGTTGCCAGTTCTACCGCAAAACGATCCTGTGCAATGACAGCGCCTGTTAATGCATACGGCGAAGTTTCATCAACCAGTTTCAATGTTGCTTCATATTTATTTTCATCATAAATATAAATGGTGAGTACGGGGCCAAACAATTCTTCGCACATGGTTACTTAATTGGGATCTGATGCTTCAATAATAGTTGGCTCAATAAAATAACCTTCCGTTTTATCACACTTACCACCTGCCCAAATTTTTGCGCCACTGTCTCTCTTTCTCACATTTTTAATATACCCTTCCAGTTTATCAAAACTTTTTTCATCAATTACTGCGTTAACAAAATTGGTAAAATCTTCCACAGTTCCCATCTTCATGTTTTTCACCTGCTCCACTAATTTCTTTTTTACTTCGGCAGCCATGTTAGATGGAATGTATGCCCTTGAAGCAGCCGAACATTTTTGTCCCTGGTATTCAAAAGCACCCCGTGCTAAAGCAGTAACAACAACATCTGGATCAGCACTCCGGTGTGCAATCACAAAATCTTTACCACCTGTTTCGCCAACAATGCGTGGATAGGACCTGTACATACTCATGTTCTTTCCTATCGTTTCCCACATCTTATTAAAAACACCTGTGCTGCCGGTAAAATGTATGCCTGCAAAATCGCGGTGATTAAAAATCACTTCGCCAATGGTTGGCCCATCTATAAAAACAAGGTTAATGACGCCATCGGGCAGGCCGGCTTCTTTTAAAATGCGCATGAACATTTGTGCGCTGTAAACCTGTGTGTTTGCGCATTTCCATATAACAACATTACCACACATAGCAGCTGATGTGGGCAGGTTGCCACCAATGGCAGTAAAGTTGAATGGGGTTAATGCAAAAACAAACCCTTCCAGCGGACGGTACTCCATCCTGTTATTCATATTTGGACCGCTAATGGGTTGCTGGCGGTAAATATCACTGAGAAAATGAACATTGAACCGTAAGAAATCTATTAGCTCACAAGCCGCATCAATCTCTGCCTGGTAGCAGTTTTTGCTTTGTCCCAGCATGGTTGTGCCGTTTATAAAAGCCCTGTATTTACCTGCCAGCAGATCGGCTGCTTTTAAGAAAATATTAGCCCTGTTTTCCCAACTCATGCCAGCCCACTTATCTTTAACTTTAAGTGCAGCATTAATGGCTTTAGTAACATGCTTTGCCTCACCCACATGAAACTGCCCAAGCAAATGTTTACGCTCATGTGGCGGGCGAATTTCAACTGTATTTCCGGTTCTCACTTCTTCCGCACCAATGTACATGTGCACATCAACTTTTGTACTTTTTAATTCTTTTAAAGCAGCTTTAAGTGCCAGTTTTTCTTTACTGCCCGGTGCATAACTTAAAACCGGTTCGTTTACCGGCATGGGATAATAAAAATCGCCAAAATTCATATAGAAATAATTTAAAGTGGCAAAGGTACACGCTTAAACAATAAACAGCTTTCTTTTCGAAAAAATAAACCCTGTCCTATGCCGGCAAATTTTGTAGAAATTACGCTTGCATATTGAAAAATATTGATCTATATTTAAAAAACAATTTTAATGAAAAGAAAAATTGGTTTTAATTTATTGATGTTTTGTTTATTTGCGCTGCCCGTTGCAGAAGCTCAAACCACCTGGCAATACAATACCCAGGTAAATGCCGGTGCTCATATTAACCTTACTTACGGAAAAGGGCAGCGTTTTCCGGGATTAAAAATATTTGCCGGTTTTAATGTTTTTGCAACAGGCAAAAAACATATACTACTCAATTACGGGCCTTCTCTTTCCATTTATACCAAATCAATTGGCGCAAACCTTAATCCTTTGGTAGGAGATATTCAGATTGATTTTACCAACTCCTTTTCTTTTGGTTACGGCTGGGGAAAAGACCTTACCTATTTAAAATACTTCAGAACTATACATACAGGCGATTTTTATAATGTTGCTACTTACAAGAGAGATCTTATATTGCTTACAAGTAATTTTATTCTTAACAATCACAAACGCAACCAGGTAGTTGGTACGGTTTCGGCTTCTTTTAACAACGTAACGCTTTTTTACGCCAATGACGGGGCTGTGCCGTTTACTTTTATTCCCATTGCAGATAATTTTGACAGGTACTGGACTGGTAGTGGCGGAATATTTATTCATACTAAGCAGGAATTTAACCGGGTTGAAGTAAGCTTTGACCAGTTTACCGGTTACACCCCACTTTTGTACGAAATATCTCACATCGTTGGCATCAACATTCCTTTGTACAGCGATGAGGACGATAAAGAAAATAAAAGGAACAGGTTGCCATCCAACTACAACACTTCTACCTACCAGGTAAAAGTTTTTACTGATAAGAATTTTTCCCTGGATGCCGGCGCCATCGGCTCCCTTACCAACAAAAAAACAGGTTACCATTTTGGTGTGCAGGACCTCATTCACATGGCATTAAAAATGCCTTTGCATCCCAATAATGATATAACAAGATTTTTTATCGGCACATCTTATAATTACCGGCAACATGTTAAATAAGAAGACATACATACTGGGTTTGCTTGCCTTTGCATTGCTGAATGGGTGCAGGATACAAACTATTCCATTCAACAGTTCGAAGATCAATTCAGCTTTTTTTAAGAATGTTCCAGGGCTTTGGGGCAGCCGGGCAATAACCGGTTTTGATTCCATTACCATTTACCGGGCATTATTGCAGGAAGAACTGGTTGACCGGGATGGCCTGCCAGAATTTAAACTCATGAATGAAGAAAGCAAGCAACCAAGAGCCGACCTGGTTGGCAGAAAAAACCACCACGAACTTTTTTTATGCCAGGTATATACAGGAAAAAATAAAGACAGGCTTTGTGTTTTCATAGCTTCAAGCTATGATGCTGATAATAAATGTACCAAGCTGGGCCCTGCCTACCTGGGTGTGATAAGGATGGAACAATTCAATTTAAAGAAAGCATTAACAATAAAACAGGCAAAAGATTCAACTTATTTTATTGCTGATGCAACAGCAACTAATTTATTGTTTATAGCCGAAAAGAACATTCCTCTTGCTTATGAAAAGCTTTGCGATGTTGATACTCCTGATGATTCACTTTGCAATATCCGCATAAAGGAGATCATCAATTCAAACACCAATAAGATCGGAGGTAAAAAGCCTACACTGTATTCTACCCAAAAAGTATTCAGCGACCCCGATGCCCTCCTGTTCAAATATTATAAAACAATAAAAAACTAACCTGAAAATTAATTGACATGGCAGCAAAAAAAATAAAAAAAGCAGTTAAGAAGAAAGCTACACATAAAAAAGCGGTGGTGAAAAAAGCGGCTCCAAAGAAAAAGGTAAAAAAAGCTGCACCTAAAAAAGCTGCACCTCCAGCAACCCGGGCGATCGTTATTCCAGACATGGAGGGAATTCCATGTATATGTGTTCAGGCAAAAAAAAGATGGTTTTGTATGAAAGAAGAAGATGGGGCTTTAGTTCAATGCGATGGGCCTTTTGCTACAAAGGAAGAATGTGAGGCGCATGTGTGCATTTGATTTTTATGAGTCTTCCGTTTCCTTCTCACTCATCAAATATGCCTTAATAAAACCATCCAGCTCGCCATCCATCACAGGCCCTACATTGCCTACTTCATAATCGGTGCGGTGGTCTTTTATCATTTTATAGGGATGAAAAACATAAGAACGTATCTGGCTGCCCCACTCTATTTTTTTCTTTTTACTGTTGCTGGCATCTTTTAAAGCATTACGTTTTTGTAATTCAATTTCATATAAACGGCTCTTCAGCATCTGCATGGCCATTTCGCGGTTGCCAAGCTGGCTCCTGTCCTGTTGGCAAACTACCACAATGCCTGTTGGTATATGCGTCAACTGCACTTTGGTTTCCACCTTGTTTACATTTTGTCCGCCGGCACCGCCACTTCGGGAAGTTTCCATTTTTACATCAGCAGGATTTATATCAATCTTAATGGTATCATCCACCAACGGGTAAACATTTACCGATGCAAAAGAGGTATGCCTGCGTGCATTACTGTCAAAAGGAGAAATTCTAACCAGGCGGTGAACCCCGTTCTCCGATTTTAAAAAACCATAAGCAAAATCACCTTCAAACTCGTAAGTACAGGTTTTAATACCGGCGCCATCGCCCCATTGCCAGTCAATTTCAGTTACTTTCCAGCCCTGTTTTTCGGCATACATGCGGTACATACGGGCAATCATTTCGGCCCAGTCCTGGCTTTCGGTACCACCGGCACCGCTGTTTATCTGTAATACGGCAGGCAGATGATCTTCGGGTTCGTTGAGGGTGCTTTTAAATTCAGCCTCTTCAATTTTTTCAATAGCTGCGCTGAATGCTTCTTTTACTTCTTCTTCACTGGTTTCGCCTGCTTTCCAGAATTCAAATAATACGGCAAAGTCCTCCACAGCAGTTTCAACTGCATTGTAAAGATTTATCCAGTATTCGTGAACTTTTATTTCTTTCAGGATAGCGGTTGCACGGGCATTATCGTCCCAAAAACCGGGCGAAAGCGAAAGTTGTTTATCGCTTGCTGTTTTAGCTTTTCGGTTTGCAACGTCAAAGAAACCTCCCCAGGACCAAAACACGGTCTCTCATAGATTTAAGATGCTCTATTGTCATGGAGCAAATATAATTGAATACGTAACAGCTAACAAGATTTATAATAAAATACCATGACAACCGTTTACATTAATTATTCGTATTTATAAAATAACCCGGTAATTTTAATACATAAACAATTAAGAAATTTGTGAAAGCATCAAAAGCAATAATAATATTGTCAACTCTTTATTGAGCTATGCCAAAAAATAGTTTTAACTTTAAAAACACCCGATAAAAATCTTCCGGTTCTGTATAAAATAATATGCTATTGTATCGCCACATATCAGTTTTTCTTATTACAGTTTCAATGTTATGTGCGGTAAATTTTTCAGCGTTGGCTCAAAACTGTCCGCCCAATATTGATTTTGAGAATGGCAGTTTCAATGGCTGGACCTGCTATACCGGTTCTGTTGCATCTGTTAACAGCACAAATCAAATTACTTTTAATTATTCGGGAGGCCCGGTGTATAACCAGCATACCATGTATTCGGCAAACTCGGGTGCCGGTGTAGATGAATATGGTGGCTTTCCTGTAAACTGCCCCAATGGCAGCGGCCATTCCATCAGGCTGGGCAATAATTCGGCAGGGCGTGAGGCCGAAGGTGTTTCCTACGATTTTACTATCCCCGCAAATGCAAATACTTATAATCTTATTTATAATTATGCTGTGGTTTTTCAGGATCCCGGACACCAGCCATCTGAACAGCCGAGGCTTGATCTGCAGGTAATAAATTTAAGTGATGGTTACCCCATTACCTGTTCTTCCTTTTCATTTTTTGCCAATGGCTCTCCATTACCCGGTTTTCAAAGGTCGCCAAATCCGGGAGGTAATACTCCCGTTTGGTATAAAACATGGACGGCAGTTTCCATCAACCTCGATAACATGGCAGGCAAAAATATCAGGCTTTTTTTTAAAACTGCCGACTGTACTTTTAGAATACATTTTGGCTATGCCTATATTGATGTAAACAGCGAATGCAGCGACAGGTTTGAAGGGGCTGATTTTTGCCCCGATGATAACTTTGTTAGCGTGAATGCACCCTATGGATACCAAAGTTATACCTGGTTTAACAGTACATTTACACAGGTATTGGGCAATTCGCAAACACTAATATTAGTGCCCCCCCCTGCTGCCGGTACGCTGGTAGCTGTGGTTGTGGTGCCTTACAGCGGCTATGGATGCCTTGATACATTATACACATACCTCTATGATACCTTAAATTACAAGGCAAATGCCGGGCTCAATAAAAATTCGTGCAACAACAGCCCTGTACAAATTGGCGTACCGCCCAAGCCTGGCTGGTATTACCAGTGGAGCCCGGACACAGGTTTAAATGACCCAACATTGGCAAACCCACTGGCAACCCCTGATGTTACTACAGATTATTATTTGACCGTGCGCCATAGTGGTGGCGGTTGTGTAAGTACCGATACCGTTACTGTATATGCTGCCAAACTGTACGATAGCCTGCAGGTATTGGGCAAAGCCAACTGGTGTATTGGCAGCGGCGACAGCTCTGTTTTGCAGGTGCTGCCCTGCGATAGTGTGCAATGGTACAAAGATGGTATTGCCATACCCGGTGCCAGTCAAAGACGCTACAGAGCCACGCAAACGGGCACCTACCATGCCGTTGTATTTAGTTTTTTTGGTTGCAGTTTAGCAACCAAACCACAGGATGTAAATATTTCATCAATACCGGTACCGGGTTTTACGGTTGATAAACCCAACCAATGCTTTGTTAATAACAAATTTATTTTTACCAATACCAGTACCAATGATGTTGGCGCCATGCAATACAAATGGATAACGGGCGATGGATTTACGGCTACCACACGTAATCTCATCTACAGTTATAAAAACCCGGGCACTTACAAAGTGGTGATGATCGTTAGCAGTAATTCGGCGTGTGCAGACAGTGCCACCATGACCATTCAGGTAAATCCCAATATTTTTGCTGCTTTTACCGTTGCCCCTGTTTGTATTAATGAACCCGTACTGCCGGTTAACAATACCATTGACCCCGCCACTTCCAATGTATTTTATTTATGGGATTTTGGAAACGGCCAAACCTCAACGTTACGTAATCCGCCTGTGCAGGTTTACCCCATTGCCGGAGATTATGTAATGAGTTTAACGGTAAGTTCTACCCAGTGCCCTTTTCCTTTAAGCATTCAAAAACGTTTTGTAAAAGTTGAGAAACCTGTGCCCGGTATAAATAACCCCGTGGCTTATGCCGTAGCCAATTTACCGCTCACATTACAGGCAAGGCCTATTGGCAATAATATACTTTGGATGCCTGCAACCAGTCTTGATAATGCGGCCATTTATAACCCGGTTTTTGTAGGCAATATTGAACAGGCATATATTATTAAATTAAAAACAATTGCTGGCTGCATTACCATTGATACCCAGGTTGTAAAAATCAACAAGAATATTGTTATTTATGTACCCAATGCATTTACACCCAATAATGATGCGATCAACGACCTGCTAAGACCCTTTATGATCGGTATAAAAGAATTAAAATTCTTTAGGATTTTTAATCGCTGGGGAGAATTGATCTACGAAACCCAGGACCCCAAAAAGGGCTGGGATGGCCGTTTTAAGGGAAATCCGGTACAGGCCCAAACACTCGTTTGGATACTGGAAGGCATTGGTGCAGATAATAAAACTTACAAGGCTAAGGGAAGTACGGTTTTGATAAGATGAGCTTTGAGCTGCGAGCCTGGCTTCCCCACTTACACCTTACAACTCACGATTCACCACTCACGATTCACCACTCACTATGCAGCCATCACCCAATCGTTATTTCATCATCAATAAACCATATAATATGGTTTCGCAGTTTGTAAGTACAGATGATGTAAAATTGTTGGGGCACCTGGATTTTGATTTCCCGAAAGGCATCCACGCTGTTGGAAGGCTGGATAATAATTCTGAAGGTTTACTGATCTTAACCACCAATAAAAAAGTAACCAGGCTTTTATTTTTAAGCGAAGTGCCACATAAAAGGACTTACCTGGTGCAGGTAAACAATATCGTATCTGCCGAAAATTTAAAAATGTTGCAAACCGGTGTTGCCATCCGGATTAAAACGGGCGTAACTTATACAACTACTCCATGCGATGTAAATCTTGTTGCCAATCCGGAACTGCTGTATGATCTTGGCGAAAGACTAACCGCCCACCCCCCATATACCTGGTTGCTGATCACTATTACCGAAGGCAAATACCACCAGGTACGCAAAATGATCGCCGCTATAAGGCATAAATGCAAAAGGCTTATACGTATTAGTATTGAAGAACTGGAGCTGGATGGATTAAAAGCAGGCGAAGCAAGAGAACTTGAAGAGGAATATTTTTTTAAGAAGTTGAAGATATCTGTTTATTAAGAACGAAAGTGTTGTAAAATTGCTTTACAGATGGTTTCAGTAATGGCTTTGTTAATTGAGCAAATAATGAGTTTTAATCTTTAATTTGAGGAGCGGAAGACCTTGTTGATGCTTTATCCAACTGCACAAAAAGCAAACATCCTCTATCTTTCAAAAACTAGCATTTAAAAAAAATTATAAAATGAAGAAACTAACTGCACTTACCTGTGTCTTTTTTTGTCTTGCAATCCTGTCATACAAAAAATTGTATTCACAGGATATTTCTCTTCATAAATTATTTGATAACTATAACGAGGATCGTTTAAAACTGTTTCCTGCAGAAGCTACCAGCAATGGTGATAACCGGTACAACGACCAGCTTCCAAACACCGGCTCTAAACAATACATACAGCAACTTGGTGCTTTTTATGATACGTATTTAGCAGGCCTTAAAAAGTACAAGAGGCAAAAGCTCACTGCTGCTGACCGTACGTCCTGCGATCTGCTGGACTATATTTTAAAAACCGGAAAAGAGGCCCTGGCTTATCACCCCGAATATATTCCTGCCACCCAATTTCGTTCGCTTGCCTTAACAATGGGGACCTGGGGTGCAGGGGGTAATGTGCAACCATTTAAAACCATAAAGGATTATCAGGATTGGTTAAAGCGTATTGCTGCTTTTAAAATTTGGGTTGATACAGCCATTGCCAATTTTAACCAGGGCATTGCAGCCGGCGTTGTTTTACCAAAAGTATTGGTAAATAAAATGATACCACAAATGGAAAAGCTGGCAGAGAAAGACAGTAGTAAAAATATTTTTTATGGCCCTGTTAAAAATTTTCCGCAGGATTTTACAGCCACGCAAAAACAAAAATTGCTGAACGATTACCATACAGCCATTACCCTGCAGTTAACTCCTGCCTATTCCAAACTGGCAGCATATCTTAAAAAAGATTATTTGCCATATTCCAGAACTACATCGGGTTATAATGCCTTGCCTGGTGGCGCTGCCATGTACAGTTATTTTGTGCGTACAAATACAACTACCAATAAAACACCGGAGGAAATTTACCAGGTAGGCATTAATGAAGTAGCCCGAATTCATACCGAAATGGAGAAGGTAAAAAATGAAACAGGCTTTACAGGCTCATTAAAAGAATTTTATACCTTTCTCACAACAGATCAAAAATTTCTACCTTTTAAAAATGCAGAAGAAGTATTAAATGCTTACCGCTCCATACAACAAAAAATTGACCCTAACCTGCCCAAACTTTTCAGTATATCTCCCAAAACGCCTTTTGAAATAAGGCAGACAGAAGCCTTTAGAGCAGCATCTGCAGCAGCTCAGTATTTTAACGGAACACCTGATGGAAAACGGCCAGGTATTTTTTATGCACCTATTGTTGATGCTGCAAAATATACTTACTTCAGCATGGAAGATCTTTTTATGCATGAGGCAATTCCTGGCCATCACTACCAGCTTTCTTTACAGTCAGAAGATACGGCCCTGCCCATCTTCCGCAGAAATATTTTCATCACTGCTTTTGGCGAAGGCTGGGCCCTATATGCCGAAACTTTGGGTAAAGACCTTGGTGTTTATACCGATCCTTATCAATATATGGGCAGTTTGCAAAACCAGATCCATCGTGCCATTCGCCTGGTGGTTGATGTTGGTTTGCACACCGGTAAAATGAACAGGGAAGATGCCATAAGATACATGCTGGACAATGAACCGGTAACAGAAATATTCGCCACTTCAGAAATAGAAAGATATATGGCGCTGCCGGGGCAGGCATTAAGTTATAAAATAGGCCAGTTAAAAATTGAAGAGCTGAGAGATAAATATAAAAAGCAACTGGGCCAAAAATTCAGCCTTAAATATTTTCATGATGCAGTTTTAAAAGCAGGTTGTTTACCGCTAAGCATTTTTGAAAATTATATGGATGACTGGGCGTTGAGGCAAAAGTGAAAAAATTATCAGTTCATCAGGAAACAAGCAAAAAATTAAAAAGAAAAATGACCTGTGGAAGTTAGCAGAAATAAAAATGAAAGAAGGTAAAATATAAAAACAATTAACATGAATATCCTGGTTACAATTTTACTTGTAGTGGCAGCCATCATTGCCTTGCTGTTAATCATTGCGCTTTTCGTAAAGAAGCGACATTACGTAAAGCGTGAAATTATTATCAATGCGTCCCGACAAAAAATATTTGACTATTTAAAACTGCTTAAAAACCAGGACGAGTTCAACAAACATGCAATGGCTGGCCCCGACAGGCAAAGAGAATTCAAAGGAACAGACGGAACAGTTGGATATATTTATGCCTGGAGCGGAAATAAAGATGCAGGTGAAGGAGAAAAAGAAATTAAGAACATTGTTGAAGGCAAAAGTATTGAAATGGAAATTCGTTTTGTAAAACCAATGGCCGCCACTGCCACTATCATTATGGAAGCCGAATCTTTATCCGGCACCCAGACCAAAGTAACCTGGAGCAATGCAGGTGCATTGAAATATCCTGTAAACATATTTATACCAATAATGGAAAAATCGGTGGCAAAAGATATGGATAGCAGTTTATTAACTTTAAAAAACATTCTCGAAAAATAATAACAACAGCATGAAAAAAATTTCATTAACGATAACACTTATTGCTGTTTCGTTTCTGTTAGGTTTCGCATTTAATACAATAATATCTAACAAAAAAAATACAAAAATGAAAAAAGTAACAGGAATTGGAGGCATTTTCTTTAAATGCAAAGACCCAAAAGCAGTTAACGAATGGTATAAAACACACCTTGGGTTTGATACAAGCCCCTATGGAACAAGCTTTGAATGGCTGGAGATTGACCCCGCCCCGGGCGCTGCTAAAAAGGGAGTTACCCAGTGGAATCCTTTTGCAGAAAACACAAAATATTTTGAGCCTTCAACAAAAGACTTTATGATAAATTACAGAGTAGAGAATTTAGAAAAATTGGTTGAAGAATTAAGAAAGGAAAACGTAACTATTGTAGACAAAATTGAAACCTATGATTATGGAAAATTTGTTCATATTTTAGACATGGAAGGAAATAAAATTCAATTGTGGGAGCCTAAAGAATAGAATATGCTTAATTTGTTTGTTGCCGGAGAACTTGCAATATGATGGCAGGACAAAAACGATTGCCCGCCTTCGAAAACGCTGGACCGTAGTTGGCTAAAAATTTATCTTAGCAATTCTCCTACGCACATTTGCGGCTTACCTGCTGCGGCAGGCTTAATTTCTAAATTTTAAACCATTTATTTCAGGTCTTCATAAATATTCTCCATCAACCACCTGCCCCTTAATCCTTTACAAAAAATTTACAGCTATTTAACCAACTTATACGTTTCAATTGCAGTTAAAACCTTAAGTTTGCTTTAAACACACCCCAATGGAATTAAAGTATGTAAGAAACATACAGTTTACGCGACTGATAAAATGTGATGGCCAGTTAAAGGAATTTAATTTTAGAAAACCTAATGGCAAACCCGAAGGCCCGTTTACTGTAGATGTAATTGATGCCAAAGGCAACCGGATAATTTTCAATATGGAAATGATGGAAAATGTTTGGAAAATTACAACCCAGCAATTACCTGCATGGGTTTTGGAAAGTGAAACTGCTTTTCATGAAATAATTGAAGAAGAATTTAAATCAATATAAAAAAATATTAAGTTTTTAAAAGCAAAAGCTTTTGTTCTTGTGGAACAAAAGCTTTTTTTATTTTCTTTTAACTTTACTTAATGGTTCAGGCCGCTTAAAGCGTCCCGCTCTTGATTAAAACTCGGCAACAACTGTAATGTTCGGCTCTTTTGAAACCTTGCCTGCACCAATAGCAGCACCGCTTACGCTATAATCTTCCAGCTTGATATTGAAATCTCCCATCAGCTTTATTGACTTACCGGCTACAGTTAACGTTCCTTTGGTTTCCACAGGTTTGGTAACGCCGTGTATGGTAAGATCGCCTTTGGCAGTAACATCATAAACCCCGTCTTTATTGAGTTTAACGTCTTTTAAATTACTAATGGTGCCCGCAAAACTGGCTGTGGGAAATTTTTCACTATCCATCCAGCCGGGAGTATTAAAATGCTCCTGTATTTTTGGATTTGAAAAAGTGAAACTCTTTACGGCTGCTTCAAAAGCCAGTTTACCGGTTTTAGTATCAAGCGATGCAATAACGGTTTTGTTTTCTGCCTTGGGCAATTTATCCAGGCTGGTTGTTGCATCAAAATTAATAATAGCCGATGTGGTTGTTTTCTTTTGTGCAAACAGCAAACCCGTGGCCAGTAACATGGCAAGTGAAAGAATTGTTTTTTTCATTACGTTGATTTTTATTTTTAGGTTTAAAATTATTTATTAACTGCACAGCGTTTAAAGCTGATGTATTCGGTTTCTAAAATAGTACTGAAAGCCCCGTTGCTGCAACTGCCTTTTATGGAAACTTTCTCCCCTTCCTTCATCTGCTTAGCTTCGTTAAGGTGCTGCTGCTGAAATGCAAAAATAATATAAGCACCGTTTGTTGTGTCAATCATTTTTATGTTTGCAGTTGTATCTGCTGCTTCAATGGCCGATATGGTGCCATTTACCACAATAATTTTTTCCGAATATTTTTTATTGGCTCCGGCCATATCCTGTTTAAATTCTTTTATAAAATCCAGGGCGTTAACTGTGTAATCAGCCTTTACAGAGGCGGTGTCATCATATTTCAAAGTAAAAAGCCACCATATTACGCCGCCTCCCGCCAATAACAAAACAAATAAAGCGATCAGCCATTTTTTATACCGCCTGTTTATTTTTGTTGTCAGCATTTTTATGATTTAGCTAAAGTTACTTAACAACGCAAATATACAGTGTTTGAACATTGAGGGAGCATGATACTTTAATTTGTTGTTAATTTAACAGTAAAACATATTTTTATATTGGCAGGCAATTTGCATATTGTGCAATAAAAGGCAGTTATTGTTATTTTCGCATTAAACACATCAACATTTGAAATTCATTTTTAGGCCTTTTATAATAGTCTGCTGTATCGTTATTTGCCTGGTTTATAACGCACAGGCATTCACCATAAATGATTCCCTAATTACGCCGCCTGTAACTTCAACCCGCCAACAGGCCATAGAATATGTTAATAAGATTAAAGAACTTAAAACCAGCGCTTTTTGGCCAAATATTAACCCGGTGTTATTTCTTCGAAATTTAAAAACAAATATTGAGGAGCCCGTAAGTGTTTATGCAGGGAGTGGCACCAACTTTTGTGGTTATGGTGCACTAACCTATTTATTTTTAAAAGATGACCCGTTGGGTTATGCAAAGCTGCTGCTGCAGTTATTCCGGGATGGGAAAGCCACTTTTGGAAAGGTAAATTTTAATCCCTCAGATGCTGTAAAAAAAGGCGCGGGTTTAATTAAATATGCTGGCAAGCTCGATATAAATCCTGCTGAACAAATGTGGTTTTTAACCCTGGCCGGGCATTACAAAGGTTACCTCAACATTTTTAACCGTAAATATGATCCGGGTGATGAAGATACTTTTTGGGCATCGGTAAATTATGCCAAATTTAACCGCATGGTAAGGCAACTGCTAAAATATTCATCAAGTTCAAAAGGGGCTGATATAAAGCGCCCGTACATTAAAAATTTGTACACATACATCAATGAAAGAATGAAAACCGGCACTGTAGTACTTTTTATCAATAACCGAATAGTTCATAAAAAAAATCATGTACAACTAAAATTGGGCGTACCCACTCATTTTATTGTAGCAGAAAAAATAAGTATCCAGAATGACATAATTACATTAACGTACTGGGATTATGGACGCAATACACAACTACAGTTATCTACGGCATTTTTTAAACGGATAATTTTTGGCATAACTTATTTCACAAAAAAAGAACCAGGCTTTGAATAAAACTTCAGTCATAGCATTGTTATCTATAATTTCAGGTTTGTTTTTCTCCTGTTCGCCAAAGAATATTTCTACCAAATATTATTATGAAAACGAAAAAGCACTTGACAGGATTGAAAGCACGTACAAAGAGTTGTATCCCAAAGGCCCCTTTACTGTTGGTTTTACCAATAGGACGTTTAAAACCATTTCGCTGGAAATTATTACTGAATCGCTTAGTTATATTTATGAATTTAATATAGATGAGCCCCGCTTAAAAGATACATTGCTTGCCTACAAACTGAATGCAGAAAAAATCTCCTATTTAATACATCAAATGCAGTCCATCCGTTGTACCTGGATCAACCAGGCGGAGTATTATGTAGATGGGAAAAAACATTCGCTCATCCTTATGTCTATAAAACCGTATGCCTTAAAAGCGCCTTTATCTTATGCAAAATATTATGTGCTTACTTATTTTGAACAGCCGCAGTATTTCGACAGCGAAGGAAGATTATTAGATAAAAGAAAACTGCGCAGGCTAAGGAAAATTAACGGCGAAACGTTCAGGCGGATCAATAGTAAAGTAGCATACAGCATTTCAGGAACCTTCAGGTAATTATAATTTTAGTTTATCCCACTCACTTATATACTTCAGCAAAATTAAGTTTATCTTAGGGTAAACAGATTCATCTTTTAAAAAATGAACGCATTCTTATCTAAAATAATAAGAAAGGCTATCCTGGATAATAAGCAGAAGATACCGGGCGTGAAGGAAGATATCTCCTCTTTTGAACTGGCCAAAGGCTTTTATGATCTGCGGGTTACTGTTTTACGTGGATTAAGAGATGTGCTTTTAATAATCCTTGGTATTTTTTCTGCAGCATTTGGGCTTGAAAGTTTTTTATTACCAAGCAATTTTATTGATGGTGGCGCTACAGGTATTTCGCTTCTGATATCTGAAATAGCTGATATACCGCTTCATTATTTGCTGATACTTATAAACCTGCCATTTGTTTTTTTAGGCTTTAAAATAATAAGTAAGCAATTTGCTATTAAAACTGCATTGGCAATTATAGGACTGGCTATAGTTGTGGCCACCATGCATTTTCCGGAGGTAACAAGAGATAAATTACTGGTTGCCATATTTGGTGGATTTTTCCTGGGCGCAGGTATTGGCCTTTCTGTTAGAGGTGGAGCAGTAATTGACGGCACAGAAGTGCTGGCTATTTATCTCAGTAAAAAAATGGGTGCAACAATAGGAGACATAATCATCTTTATAAACATTATTATTTTTTCTGCGGCTGCTTATTTTTTATCAATTGAAACAGCTTTGTATTCGATGATCACTTACCTGGCCGCATCCCGAACGCTTGATTTTATTATAGAAGGTATTGAAGAATATACTTCAGTAACCATCATATCATCACACAGCGAAGAAATAAGAGAGATGATCATTAATAAAATGGGCCGCGGTGTAACAATTTATAATGGCAAGCGTGGCTTTGGTAAAAGAGGTGAGACCAGGGATGTGGAAATTGTTTTTACGGTTATTACCCGCCTTGAGCTTAATAAACTGAATACAGAACTAAAAATAATAGATCCCTTTGCTTTTGTGGTGATGAGCAGCGTAAAAGACACAAAGGGTGGCATGATAAAAAAACGGCCGCTGAAACATTAATTCATTCTTAAAAAAAACATCTTTATTGCAAAGACCACAATTAAAAAACTCATGGCATACCTTACCCATTGCTGGTACTTTTCATTTTTTAAAAAAGCATGGGTTGCATAACCTGCAAAAAAAACAATAGTACAATTGGTTATAAAACTAAACAGCATTTGCAAACCGCCCAGGAAGAGATTTTGCGTTAATACATGTCCCCTTTCGGGATGAATGAATTGCGGAAGTAAAGAAAAATATAAAAACAAAGAGCCGGGATTAAGGAGGTTACAAATAAATCCTTTTACATAAAAATCTCCAAATCTTTTGCTCTCAATTGTCTCTTCCCTTGCCTTCCACTTTACTGTTTTTAGATTGCGGATGGCTAAATAAAACAGGTAGGCTATTCCACAATAGCGCAATACATCCAGTGCATAAGGCATTGCAACCAATATGGCTGTTAAGCCAAGAACGATTGCGGTGATATGTACAACAAATGCGCTTACAATACCTGCGGTTGTTGCCCAGCCCGCCTTACGGCCATATTCAAAGGTATAGGTAACATAAAGCATCATATTGGGGCCTGGCGTAAGTGCAAAACCAATTACAAATACAATATAAATAAACAGTTCGTTGTAGGGCATTTTGGCTATTTATATTCAAAATAAATTTCGGTAGCCCCATAGCCATACTGCTGACTGTATTGGTTTACAAAGGTACTCACTTCGTTTTTTAACCGCAAAATATCATGTATCTCATCCCTGAGTTTGCCTGTACCAACGCCATGAATAATGGTAAGTGAAGATTGATAATGCGCCACTGCCAGTTCGTAATATTTTTCAAAAGCTTTTAACTGCATGGTGAGTATTTCAAAGTTTGTGAGATGCTTCCAGCTATCGGTAAGTTTTTCAATATGCAGGTCAACTACGGTCCGGGCCGGTTCCAAGTTTTGTTTTATATTATTTGCATCATAAATCCTGAAACCGGCATTGCCCAGCCTGCTCAGATCTACCTTTGTTTCTTCTACCTTTCTTGGGTATTCATCCAGCAAAAGATATGAAAAACCCGGTTCATTTTTTAACTGTATCTCTTCAATTTTTTTAAATAATTGTTTTGCTTTTATTTTTAAAGATGTTTCAAAATAAGGGGCTTTCTTTTTATCTGGCTCTTTCAATGCAAATTCAAATTCAAACCTGGGGCTGTCGCTCAGGCCTTCAAACCTTACATCATGCAAATAGAAATCACTCAGCGGCTCAATTGTATTCTTTAGCTGAAAATCACTTTCGCCGCCAATCATTAAATTGTAGGTAAAGGTATAAGCGGTTTCATTTTGATTAACGAGGTATAATTTGAATTTCTCAACAATATCATCATCAAAAATATCTTTATCATATACAGGTAAGAAAGAAAGAAGTACGCCATTTCCTTCTTTTGCTTTGGGCACAAATTTTTCTTTTTGCACCTGGTCTATAAATACCTTCTTTTTTTCGGCCTTAAATTTTTCTGAAAACATTTTAAAATAAGGAAAATCTATTTGGTCGGTATAGGCTGGGAATTTTACACCTTTAACCTCGATCAATACCATTTTTTCATTCATGATCTCCACTACAGTACCTTCTTCATCGGTAAGTAATACTAATATTTTATCGCCGGGTTGATACTTCATTGTCTGATTGTTGACCTGCTTGCCGCAGGCAGGTTTGGGATGATTGCTGAGAATAATTAGATTAATCTCCGCATAAAAAACGTTGCACAAAGGTACACAAGTACAAGAGTGATTCATTTTTGCTTTTTTATTAAAAAAGAAAAATGAATAAACAATTGTTGCCAATGAAGCTCAATTAAAATACAAATGCCGGGTTCAAAAAATTATAATTCTTTTTTAGGAGCAAGCTTGCTGTTTTTATAACTGTATAAAAAATAAACCAGGAGCCCGATCACCAGCCAGGCCAGGAACCTGATCCATACGATGTATGTTTCCTGTGCCATCAGGTAAAAGCAACTGATGAGGCCAAGTACAGGAATGATGGAAAAGCTGCGCAGGAAAGTGTACACAGTAACAATTACGGCAACTATCCAAAACAACAGCATGGGTAAACTGTCTAATGAAAAGATATTTTTAAAATGTTCGGGAGCATACACGGCAATGATGGCTATTGCAATGATCATCATTGACGGAACGATATATTTTCCATTTAAATAAGGAACTCTGAATTTTGATTCGGGCCTTTCGGGCATATTCTCTAAAACCAATATGCCTCCACATACCAGTACAAATGCAAATAAAGTACCTATGCTTGTAAGAGACAGTACCGTGCTTAAATTTAAAAACAATGCCGGTATTGCTACCAGCAGCCCGGTTAGTATGGTTGAAAAAGAAGGTGTTTTAAATTTTGGATGAAGTTTGGAAAATATTTTTGGCAACAGCCCATCCCGGCTCATGCTCATCCAGATACGGGGTTGACCCATCTGGAACACGAGTAATACGCTCGCTGTGGCGATAATAGCGCTCACGGCCACAATGCCTGCAATCCAATGCATTCCCCTTGCTTCAAATACAAGTGTCAGCGGATCGCCTACATTCAATTGTTTATAGGAAACCATACCAGTAAGTACCAGTGCAAGTAAAACGTATAAAACCGTACAGATGATCAAAGAATAAATCATTCCTCTTGGCAGATCACGTTGTGGATTTTTACATTCTTCAGCAGTTGTGGATATGGCATCAAACCCAATATAAGCAAAGAATACAGCCGATACTCCTTTTAAAACACCGCTGAATCCATTTGGTGTAAATGGTGTCCAGTTTTCGGGATGCACATAATACGCTCCAAGCACTATCACTAAAAATATTACACATAATTTTATAATTACCATAATATTACTCATGGCCCTGCTTTCTTTTATACCAACAAAAACTACCGCAGTAATTAAGCCTACAATACAAAATGCAGGCAGGTCCATAATAAAGTGCAGGCCGCCGATTACAGGGGCATTTGCCCATGCATTATATCTTTCAACAAGCGCCGGATCAATGGTTGCCAGTGTTTCTCCTTTTGCCAGTAAACCTGTTACTTCATTAAATCCACTATGTGCTGTAACAAAATCCATACTTAGCCAGTTGGCCACATGCATACCGGCTTTATCCATCAGGTTTGTAAAATAATCGCTCCAGCTAATGGCCACAGCAATATTGCCAATGGCATATTCCATTAACAGGTCCCAACCGATTATCCAGGCAAAAATTTCACCGAAGGCAACATAAGAATAAGTATATGCACTGCCCGATACAGGAACCGTACTGGCAAATTCGGCATAACACAACGCTGCAAAACCACAGGCTATGGCAGTAAACATATACAAATAAACAACACCCGGCCCACCATCATAGCTTGCTTTACCAATACTGCTGAAAACGCCTGCACCAATAACTGCCGCAACACCAAAAAATGTAAGGTCACGTACGCCCAGTATCTTTTTTAAGGAAACATGATCACCATCACTTAATCCAGCCTCCGCATCTTTTAAAATAGTAGCAATGGATTTTCTTCTGAATAAAGAAGTTGACATAACAGTTGGTTTTGGTTTGAATCAGGAAATTAAGCAAATATTTTTAGAGTTGCGAATCAACTTACTCTTTAAATTATTGAGAAGCCAACACCTACCCCAAAACTCAAAACCCAAAACTCTTCTAACTCTCCCTCATCATCAAATAATCCGCCAACTCTTGTAATGGTTTTTTACGAATAGACAGCACAGCCGTGTCTTCTAAATGTTTTAATGCAGTTTGCAGGTATTTATTTTTCAGTTCCTGTGCCCAGTCATCTACTTTACAATCTTTAAATATCTGTAAAACTTTTTCAACCTTATCAGCGGGGTTATTTTTGATCAGCGCTTTTAACTCGTTTAACTGATCGGGCTTTGCAGTTTCAAAAGCATGGATCATTAAAAAAGTTTTTTTATTGGCAAGAATATCGCCCCCAACTTTTTTACCAAATTTTTCGGGGTTGCCAAATGCATCTAAATAATCATCCTGCACCTGGAAAGCAATTCCAAGGTTTTTACCAAACTCGTACAAATGCTGTTGGTTGCCTTCGCCTGCGCCGCCCAAAATAGCGCCCAGCTTAAGGCTCGCAGCCAGCAACACCGAAGTTTTTAAAGTGATCATGTGTACATATTCATCCATGCTTACGGTTTCTCTTTTTTCAA
>JANNYY010000521.1:0-14722 GCA_031410355.1 Chitinophagaceae bacterium
GGTTACCGGGATCACACTCAGGTCTTCCATGGTTTTTATGCCTGAAGGATTAAACCTTGCCTTGGTAAAAAATTCTTTATAAAAAGGAGAATGTTCGTTAAGGTATGTAATCGTTTCCTGCAGTTTTGTTTCCTGCATGGCGGTGATTTCTGCTACGCTTAAAAAAGCGGATTCGGGTGAGTAGTTCATTGAAAACAATTTTATAAAATTGAATTTAGCCACAAAGATTCACTAAGACAAAAAGAAAATTTTATTCCCTTCGGGAATATAGAAATTGCCACAGAGGCACAGAAACACAGAAACTTGATTTGTTTTTTTTCCGTGCTTCTGTGCCTCTGTGGCAAAATCCAATTTGCCGCAGGCAAAACCCCTATATCTTTGGCTGATTTTTTTGCGAATCAATAAAAAGCTATGCTTTTTTTTCAATGATGACCATTGCGCAAGCCATAGTTTTTAAATGAGATAGTGAAACGAAAATTTTTTCCAGCTTCATATCAGCAATTGTTTTTGCTGTATTACCCAGGAAACGCAATTCCGGCTTTCCCTCTTCATCATTATAAATTTCAATTTCATTAAATGCAGTTCCGTTTCTCCAGCCCGTGCCAATCGCCTTAAAAAATGCTTCCTTGGCTGCAAAGCGGGCCGCATAGTGTTCGTATTTATTGGCCCGTGCTTCACAATATATAATTTCATCAGGAGAAAAAACAAGTTCCTTAAACCCTGTTTTCTTTTCCATCTTATGGGCAACCCGTTCAACTTCTATTAAATCTGTACCAATACCAAATATCATGGCGCAAGCTTTTTATTTATTTTTTGTACCTGTTCCTTTATATGATCTTCTTCTTTTTTAGTGGCAATAACTTTTGTTAGTGCAATATTATACTGCAGCAATGCTGATTCGTATTTTTTTTGTTTGTACAGGTAATCTCCCGCCAAAAGATACGCATTATAAAATTCAGGATTGCTTTTAACTAAGCTGTCGGTATTTACTTTGCCTCCATCTAAAATATGTTGCTTAAGCATTCTGAAAATTTCAAAGTTTTTATACGCCTCCGTTAATAAAAAAGAATCCGCTGCAACGGTTAAACTGCTGTCGGTAATTTCTTTATTTTCTTTTAACCCATGCATTGCAAAAATTTTCTTAAGGTCATAAGCCACATATTCTCCCAGTTGCCAGGGCGAAGTGGAAACCCAAACGATCAGTTTCTTGGGTTCAAAAACTATAGAGTGATGTGCAATTAACTGGTTAATAGCTTTTTCGTTGCCCATACCAATATTGGCGCCGTTCAAGCCTTTCTGGTCACGCAGAATATTTACTGTTTTTTGCACCGTGTTTTTTCCGTTGGCGTTCAGTAACTCTGTTAATCTTTTGTAGCGATAGGATGATGCACTTTCACTTTCCTGTTCAATGTTCATTTTTGTTTTGCCCAGGCCATTGCTTTGAAAATGATTGGTACAAACAATAAATTCTTTTTTCGGATCATATACATCCAGGTCGTCCGGTGTTTTTTCAATGATCACCGCTTTATTATCTGCTGCAGATGCCACCAGAAAAGATTCTGACACAAACATTTTTCTTGACCTTGCAATGGCAATGGCTTCTTTAATATTTTTTGCATACTGCAGAATTTCTCTTGTTACCAGGGATACCGGCGTAGCGGAACCCGTTGGCAAATCTGTTTTAGCCGCATTGATAGTTACCGAAAGCCCCTGGTCATTCATGCCCGATACTGCACCCACAAAACCGCCCCAGGTAACCGTCATAAACTTATGTCCCTTTGTTGGGTTGAAGAATGCAACGATCTTATCGGCTGCAAATTTATCTCCCACATAAAAATCAAAATTGCGGCCAATGATCATCGTGCTGTCGGCACTCATGCCGCCCCAGGTACCAAAAGATGTGCAACCAACCAGGGCCAGGTTTTGCACCGCATGGCCAATATCATGTGCAGCATGGTAATTTAAAATGCGCTGGTAATTGGTGCCCAGGTATTGGTATTTGGGAGATGCAGATTCTGATACGCCATAAATTTCTTCCTTGTATTCTTCCGTTACATTTTTATCGAGGTTGCGGTTAAAAAATCCGATCAGGTATTTTAAAAAATTCCTTTTGAATTTTGAAGGGACCATTTTAGTTATCTGCTCTGCAAAATGATCTTCCTGCCTTACCACCAATTCTGCAGTGAGTTTACCATTGATAACACCACGCTCAAAAGCATCGCCTTCTACATACAATTCATACAGGCCGCTATTGCTGTGGCGAAACCAGTTATTATTTAAGGTATAAAAACCATTGCCATGATCAGTTCTTTGCAATTGCAGGCTGCTGATATCTGCAGGTTTTGGTGGATCAACTTTTGAAACCTGCACCAGGTAAATGACACCAATGAGCAGTAAAATAAAAATTACGCCCAAAACCCTCAAAGTCCGTCTTCCTGTTTTTTTCCAGTTAAGCATTTCTTATTTTTTCTATGATGTCTTCATTCCCTAAAAACGCAACACTGGTTACCAGTCCGCTCATCGTTGCACCCAATACGCCGTGTAAATTAAGATTTTGCCCTGTTAAATAAAGGTTAGGTATTTTGGTTCGTGGCGATATAAATGTTTTTAAAGGATTCTGATAATCTTTTACAATACCATACATCGAGCCATCATCGTTGCCTACATAATCGCGGTAAGAAAGTGGCGTAGCGGTGTAATAGGTTTTTATACAATCTTTCAGGCCCGGAAATTTTTCTTCTACACAATCAAGTAATTTTTCTGCTTTGTGTTTTTTAAATACTTCATAAGCTAGTCCCCTGTCTTCAACAGCCGAGACTGTATTAAAAGTTTTTTCCCACTGCTTCACTTCATCATACCGCATATAAGCCAGCAGTGTTATAGAGTCGGCATAATCCGATGTTTTGGATGAAGCAGAAAAAAATACACAATAACATAGCGGCCAGCTCTCTTCCGTATGATTGGCCATGCTCCACACATGCCCGTCTTTATGATAGTAGTAATTATTCTTTACATATTTAAAACTATCTTTTTTAAGAACAATATTGATGATAAAACCGCCAATGGTATTTTCAAGATTTTTAATGCGGTTTTTGTAAGCGTGTTTGATGAGGTTGCTTTCAGTCATATCCAGCGTACGTACCGGGTGCATATTGCTGATAAAATATTTTGCATGCACCTGTTTCCCGTCTGCTGTTTCAACATAACCAACCTTCCCATCCTCAACTATAATTTTTTTTACTTCGGTATTGCGGCGTATCACGCCACCATGCTCACGTATATTTTTGGCAATAAATTTTCCAATGTCAGATCCGCCGTCAATACATTTCCAGGAGCTTTCAATATAACTGTTCAATATCATGGCATGAACATAAAAAGGCGTTTTACCCGATTGCAAAACATACAGCATATTATTACCTACCAGCACGGCCTGCAGTTTTTTATCGTTGGTTATAGATTCGATAAATGTCCTTGTATCAATGCCCAGTACTACATTTTTTTCATCCATATTTCCTCCCGGCCTTAAATTATACAAAGGAAATTTGCTGCACACTTCTTTTATTTTATCACAATACAAACGCAATGCTTTTTCTTCTTTTGGAAAATCTTTCAGCAGGTGCCGGATAAAATTTTCATAACCCTGTGCATACACATATTCCTTTTTATCGTTTTCAATAATGATCTTATCAAAACAATCTTCATCCATTTTTTGCAGCTTCAGTTTTTCTATTATGCCCAGGTATTTAAACACCTGGTAAAGGTTTTGCCCCTTGCCCAGGCCACCCAGGTAATGCACACCAGAGTCAAAGATCACCCTGTCGCGAACATAAGTTTGAAGGCAGCCACCAATCTGTTTATTTTTTTCCAGTACACAAACTTTGTAGCCCTCCCGCCCGAGTATATCAGCACATACCAAGCCGCCCATGCCGCTTCCGATGATCACTATGTCGTAATTGTTTTCCAAATTCCGGTTTATGTTTAATGGTTTAGGAGTTTAGAAAGTTTAGAAGTTTAGTTTACCGGTCTAAACTTTCTAAACTTCGCTAAACTTTTTTCTCCAATATAAATATCGTGTTTGATGTAAGTTTTGAATCGGCTATTTCTGTGCAAGTCATTTTATTCGCAGCAGCCATATTACTGATCATTTTGCCCGATAAAAAACTCAACCCATTTTCTTTTGTTTTATTAAAATTTAAAACTTTGGTAGAGAAAAATTCTGTAAGCTTTGTTTTTTTATGCATTTCTTCTTTATCGGTATCTCCATCCCGGATAATGATCTTTCCGCCGGGATTAAGGTTGCTGATACATTTTTTAATCACCAGTTTCTGTTCATCTTCCTGCAGGTAATGCAACATATCTGCCAGTATGATGGCATCATATTTTTCAAATTCAAAACCCATCACATCGCTGTGTACAAAATTAATCTTATCTGTTTTGCTGAAGCAATGATTTGCGGTATCAATTTTTTCTTCATCATAATCTATACCTGTAATTACTCTTTGTGAAGAAGTAAATGCCAGCATGTAACTCATAAAACCATAACCACAGCCAATATCTAATATTTTTCCCTGCATGGGCACAAGCTCATGAAAAATCCGGTAATTTTTTTCGAGCCTGGTTTTTATCCGCATATACCATTCCAGCACCGGGCCTTTGTAGAGATAGTTGTAAATTAATTTTTCACGGAAATATTTTGGCTGTTCAATTTCTTTTTTAAGCAGGTCAAATTCTTCACGAAAATAACGGCCAACTAGTTTAGCCCTTTCGGCATAGCCGTTTCCATAGGTTTTATCTCCGGGTTTTATGCGTGGTAAAATTTTTACGGTAAGTTGCCCGTCTTTTAAAAGTTGATCCTGTTTGGTGAGTGTATAATCTGTGCCATGAATAATGATCGGTAAAATATCAACATTCAGTTTTTCTGCAAGATAAAAAGCTCCTTTGTGAAAACGTTTTATTACGCCATCTTCGGCCCTGGTACCTTCAGGAAAAATAATTACAGAGTAACCATTTTTAATCCTGTCTTCAACCAAACTTAAGTCAGTTTCAATTTGCTCGGCCGGAAAATAATCTGCCATGCGGATTACTTTACCAAACAAGGGCGAATTCCATATCCGGTTATTGGTTATCATCAGCAGTTTTGGATGCAGCATGATCAGCGGCAGAATATCTAATGAAGACTGGTGATTGGCTATAATAATTGCAGGTGTTTTAAATTTTTCTTCCTGCGCATTAATGATCTTCTTTTTTACATTGATCATAATATACACCAGCCGCCTGCAAACTCTTGAAATGATGGTATGGTAAATGAGTTTGCCTTTTTCTTTGATGTTGAACAAAGCAAATATCCAGGCAATGAGGGTGAACGTAACACTCCAGCCAATAAAATACGAAAAGGCGAAGGAAGATTTGATGAAGCCCCAAAGCGTCCAGGGAAACCGATTTTTGTTTACCCTGTTTTTAATTAAAACAGAAAACAGGAACGGAATTAAAATCTGCGACATGATGACCACACAAAAGATGCCGATGATAGAAATGAAAGCGATGGACCTTAATGCAGGATGTTTTGCAAAAATTAAAACACCCAAACCTGCAATGGTTGTTATGGCAGATAAAATGATGGATGATTTAAAAGAAGAAAGATTCTTTTTTCCGGTCTTGTATTCCTGCAATAAACCATCCATAATAAACAAACTGTAATCATCGCCTAAACCAAATATTAATGCAGATATAATGATGTTGATGATGTTGAATTGAATACCAGCCATGCCCATGATACCCAGTATCCAAACCCAACTGATGAACATAGGGATGAAGGAAACAAGCGTCAGTTCTATTCTGCCATACATGATGAGCAAAACAAAAAATACGAGTAAAGAAGTCATTAAAGCAATACTGGTAAAGTCGCTGTTGATGATCTCAACCATTCTTGTGGTGAGGTATTGTTTGTCCAGTACGGTAACATGGGGTTCGTTCTCAAAAGCATTATATACTTCCTGTTTTTTTTGAGGAAAGGCTTTTATCAATGTAACAACAGTTGTTTTGCCGGGCTTTTCAGTTATGTAATCGTCCAGGAAATTTTTGCGAACGTCTGCCATTGCATCCCTTTCAACCGGAACATATTCTTTATCCAGCAGCATCTTAAAATTATCAAAAGCTGCTGCATTAAATTTTAATGCAGTGCCTTCTTTAATGAGCGTGGCCATCAAAGTATTTTTCTTCTCTGCTGTCCAGTACCTGTTCCATCTCGCAATTCTTGTTTTTTGTAAAGAATCTGAAATGATGAGCGAAGAAACGCCTGAAAATTTTTTTACAATGTTTTTATCCTGCAGTTTTTCAATCTGTGTAACTAATTTTTCGTTGTTGATCAGGGCATCATCCAACGTTTTTCCTTCTGTAACTAAGTAAACAGATTGTAAAGCATATTGATTGATTTGGTTAAGTTTTTTTTCCGACTCTTTTAATTTACTGCTCATGTAGTTCATATTCTGCAGGTCAGATTCAAAGCCAACTTTACTTGCCCAAAAGGAAAAAACAATGGTAAGCATAAGAATGATGAGCACCAGGTATTTATTATACTCAGGCTTTAATGCAGCAATCTTATCAATCCATGAAAACTCCTGTGCAACATGTGCAGCCTGTTCTTTTTTGCCTGCAATAAAATGCGGCAAAAATATCAATGAGCAAAGCGATGCGCCAATTAAACTGAATGCAGCAAAGAGTCCAAGGTCTTTCAGCATTTCCGATTCAACAAACTGCAGGCATAAAAAACCCCCGATGGTTGTAAAGCTTCCTACCGTCATTGGTATGGCCAGGTCTTTAATTACGTCCTGTATATTCCTGATATGCCGGTAATGATTAAAAACATGCAGCGAATAATTTACCGCAATACCCAATACCACCGAACCGGTGCCCAATGCAATTACAGAAATGCTTCCCTTTAAAAAATAAATAGCAGCCAATGCAAACACAGCACCAAACAACACCGGTACCAGGATAATAAAAGGCGCACGTTTTTTACGAAAATAAAATCCCAGGAAAACAATAATGAAGAGTACCGTAACCCCTTGTGTGAGCAATGAATCTTTACGAAGCTGCAAAGCATTGCCAACCGAAACCGCTGTTGCACCAAAGTAACTGGCTGTTACGGCGCTGCTGTTATTATCAATCAGGCTGTCGAGCCCTTTTAAAAGCAAAGCATTTTTACCTGTATTATTTGGCAAATATTTTGGGGTGATAAAAAACATCAAATGCTTCCTGTCTTTGGTAAGAATATAACTATCGTAGAGTTCAAAGTTTTCGTCGTATTGTAATTGCTGCAATTTTTTTAATGCCAGGGAAGTTATGCCCACCGGGTCTTTGCTGATCATACTTTTTAATGCAAAGCCTGCCGGCGATGTAAGCGTACGAAAATCCTGCTCCAGTGTTTCTTTTATTTTGGTAGGTGCGATCAGCGAGTCAATCTGATCGTAATCTTTTTCACTCAGGTAAACCGGTAAGTGGTCGCTTACGGTTCCAAATAATTCCAGCGCCAGGCCATCATCAACCTTATAATTTATATTGGTAATAAAGGGAGCCAGTTTTGCCTGGATGTTAGCAGCCAATTCATCTGCATAAGCAACAAGACTGTCGGGTTGTGCAGCAGCGGCGGTATCTTTTAATGCAACCGTAACCACCAGCTTATCCATGAACTTGGAGTTTTGAAAAACCTCGTTCAGCTTTTCAATTTTCTTGTCTTTTGGTAAGATCTTGGAAATATCTTCTTCAAATTTTACCTGCAACGCAAACCAACCGATCAATAAAAAAATAACAGCAAACGTAATATATAAAGCGGGCTGTCGCTTATTATAAAAATTGTAGATGTTGAGTAATATTTTTTCCATGTACTAATCAGCCTTTGAAATAACCGCACGTTTTTTACCAATGATCTTTAAAAAAATAAAAGTAAGCAGGCCAAATGCAATGCCTGCAACCAGGGCCAAAGTAATACTTCCATAGATATATTGTAACAGGTTCTTTTTAATGGAGTCTAAAGTAATGGCATTACTGAAATCAATTTGCATGGCATTGCTTCCCATCCACAATGCGCCCATTTTGTAACTCCCGTAAATTATTACCGGGATCATGGGTGGTATGCTGATGTTTGCAGCAACAATAACCAACGGTTTATTCAGTTTAAATAAAATGGCCAGGAAAATGGCGGCAACCAGTTGAAATCCCCAGATGGGAATGATACCCATAAAAATGCCAAAGGCAACAGACATAGCTTTTAGCTGTGCAGAATGATGCGGATTAAATAAATGTTCATCCAGAACCTTCTTCATTTTTTTTCTGCTGAAGAGTGTTTGTATAAAATCACGGGGTTTTATGTATAGAAAACTTATCAGCACCAGGATGGTATTTAAAATGCTGATCCGAAAAAAATCTTTGAATGGCCTGAAATGAGAAATACGTTCTGCAGCAGGTGCATAATAAACGGTGACCGGAACAGAAATTACTTTAACGCCTTTCCAGGCCGCACTCACCAGAACTTCAATTTCAAATTCGTATTTACGGGTGATAAAGTGCATGTTTTTTAATGGTTCCAAAGGATACAGCCTAAAGCCCGATTGGGTATCAGGGCTGCTGATACCCGTTTCAATCTTAAACCAGAAATTGGAAAATTTATTACCGAAGCTGCTGCCGCCCGGTACCGAAGACTGATCCATATTCCTGGCACCAATAATGATGGCATTGGGTTCTTCTTCAAGTTTAGCAATAAAAGCAGGCAAGTCTTTTGCAAAATGCTGCCCATCAGAATCTATGCTGATGGCATATTTATAGTTCTGTTCTGTTGCATAAGCAAAAGCTTTACGGAGCGCCCATCCCTTACCAATATTTTTTTTATAGCTGATAAATTGTACCGCAGGAAAGTTTGCTACAATATCAACCGTATTATCGGTTGACCCGTCGTTTACGACAATAATATGATCGCTGTATTGGGCTACATCTTTAATTACTGCCGCAAGTGTAGCTGCATTGTTATAAGTAGGAATAATAACACAGGCCTTTAAAACATCAATTTTTTCCTTCGGGGAAACGGTCATTATTAATTCTGTTTGGCATTAACTTAAAACTTGCATGAAAAGGGATAAAATTATAAAATTAAAAGGGAATAAGTGCTTCAATGCTGCCCGCATGTAAAAATTGAATAGCAAATTGAGCAAGGCCCTTAAACCAAATTACTCATACGATGACCATCAGCTTTATTTTCGGAGCGCTTTTTTTTGTCGGCCATTCTTTGATGTATCCAATCTGGCCATTGGCTGTTGTCTTCTGCATCATAAATTCGCAGTTGCTGCGATTCATCTTTTTTCAACAGATCTTCTTCCCTGCATCCCAATATTTCCGCAGCAGTTTTTACCCCTGAGTAACTTGCGCCTGCAACGCCATGGCTCATAATACTGCTGCCGCACATATACAAGTTTTCAATTTCGGTTTTGGCTGTATAAGAAAACGGGCCGGTTTGCCAAAACCCTTTTTCGGTACCATATACATTGCCCTTGGTTGAGTTAATGTAATACTCATTGGTAATGGGTGTTCCTAAATCCAAATGAATAATATTTTTATGAACAGCCGGTAAAATTCTTTTAAAAGTATTCCTTAATTTTTCACAAAGCCTTTCCTTTATTTTCAGGTATTTTTCATCCTTTTCATCCCGTTCTGCATGGTATGCTTTAAAAGAATCGTAGTCTATAAAAGTAACCGCTTCGATGGTATGATGCCTTCCATTAAAACTCAACGGGTCTTTTAAAGAGGAGCAACTGATAAACATCGAATCAAATTCATCTTTTTCCAGGATTGAAATTTTTGTAAGATCGTCATAAATTTTATCCATATCATGATGAGGCATGTACCAGATGTTCCCTGAGTCAAGGCCAGCTTCACGTACATCCATATCAACCGAAATAAAAAACATAAGCGAGGTTACAGAGTAACGTGTTGCATCCAGTTTTTTGATCAGTTTGTTGCTAAGGTTTTTGTGGCCAACTAATTTATAGGTTGCCGCAGGATCGGCATTTGATACAATTCGCTTTGCCCTGATTATTTCACCATTTTGCATCTCAACACCTGTTGTTGTCAATTTTTTTTCACCTTCCACTAAAATCTTTTTCACCGCATGGCCGGTTCTAATTTCACCGCCCAGTTTTTTTATAGTATTTGTCATGGCTTTTACAATGGCAGCCCCGCCACCCATAGGATAAAACCCGCCTTTAAAATAATGATCCATTAATGCACAATGCAACGGAAAACTTGCTTTGGATGGAGGCAGGCCATGATCGCCGCATTGTATATTTAGTACTTTTTTCAGCAACGGATCTTTAATATGCCAGCCTATTACACGTTTTAAACTGAATAAACCGTATTTGCCCAAATGCCTGGTTCGGTAGGGAATGGTAATATTATCCCAAAAGCCATTCATTTTTGGGATGAGGAATAATTCCCTGCTTACTGTTTGAACTAATTTGAGGTATTTTTTTATCCCCTTTTTTTCCTTAGGGAAGATGAGGGAAAGCGATTCGGATAAATGATCAATACCTGCAGGCATATCAATACGTTCATCACCTATCCAGCAATGCTCGTAGGCATCTTTATTCATTCTAAAAAAAACCAGTTCGTTGGCAATACCAAGTCCTTCATACAAATTACTGGTAGATTCTCCCTTATCCATTCCGCCAATATAATGTACACCGGGACTAAACCGATGGCCATCAATATAAAAACTATGGCACCAGCCTCCCGGTACATAATGCTGTTCAATAACGGCCACTTTTTGCCCTGCACGGGCCAGGCAAAGTGCTGTTGCCAGCCCCCCCGCACCTGAACCTATTATTATTGTATCAAATTCTTTCATGCTTGTTTAGGTTGCCGAAGATAACTATTTAAATCACGTAAAAGGTTTATGAAAAACTAAGGAGAGATACTATGTTATCAACTAAAGGCAAAGCTGTAACTGTTAAAATTTAATGCTGAATTGTTAATGCTCATATACCGCACCCGTATTTTTTAAAATATCAGTGATAGTTTTACACATTTTACTTGTTATGGCATGATTTTGGGCTTTTACCAGGCAACTACTTAAACATTCGCTTTATTAATTTCAATTTTCAACCTTAAAATCTAAATATTATGTCTGAAACAAATTTTCCATCCCCATCCGCCAAAGTTACTACACGTAAAAATTACAAAAACGTAGTTATTGGTGTATTAGCTGCCGGCCTGATCGCTGTGTCTGCTTTTGCCTTGTTTAACAATAAACAAAAAGAACAAACTGTACAACAGCAGGTTGTACAAATGGAAAAAGTGAGCGCAGAAAAAACGGATATTCAATCAAGTTTTGACGCCTCACTTGCCAGGCTTGATTCTATGAGCACTGTTAACACAGGTTTGCAGAGCAAGCTAACTGAAAAAAATAATGAAATTGCAAATGTAAAAACGGAGATACGCAGCATTTTAAATAAAAAAAATGCAACTGTATCAGAGTTGAACAGGGCAAAAACTTTGATTGCTTCTTTAAATGACAAGATCACTTCCATGGAAATGGATATTGCACAATTAAAGCAGGATAATCAGCTTTTAAATAATGATAACGTTGTTTTAAAGCAGGAAAAAGAAGTATTAAATCAGAACCTTACTGCTACCACAGCAGTTAAAGAATCGCTTGAAAAGAAAGTTGATATTGCTTCTACTTTAAATGCAAGTAATATTATTCTTACACCCATCAATGTAAAAAGTTCAGGAAAAGAAAAAGTTTCAACTACAGCAAAGCGTGTTGATAAGATTGTGGTGAGTTTTGATGTTGATAACCGTATTATTCAGTCAGGTTCTACAGATGTATATGTAGTGGTTTTGGGGCCTGATGGAAAAGCAATTAATACAGGATCTGAAACTTTTACTACACGTGATGCAGGAGACATGGCTTTTACAGCTAAAATGCCTGTTGACCTGGAAACAGCGAAAAAGAAGAATGTGGAATTTGCTTTTATGCCCGGCACTACTTTTATGCAGGGTAACTATACCGTACAGATCTACCAAAATGGATTTTTAATTGGACAGGGAGTACGTGAATTAAAGAAAGGTGGCTTATTTAGTTAATCAGCCTCATTTTGGTTCTCGATACATACAATTACATTATTCTGTAATTCAAAATAGCTATCTGAAAATAATATTCAGGTAGCTTTTTTGTTTTTGTAATTAATGCGCAATCATTAACCTGTTATTGTAAAATCATTCTGTATTACATTTGCGTTTTTATTTTTATGAAGAGAGATATCAAAACTGTTGCAATTATTGGCGGAGGTCCGTCTGGTTGTTCCCTGGCCACTTTATTAAAAAGAAAAGGATATAAAGTGGCTGTTTTTTACCTTGAAAAAAGACCAGAGATTATTGTTGGCGAATCTTTAGTTCCGGCAATTATTCCTTTGCTGCGTGAGTTGGGAGTTGAAGATGAAGTAAAATCGTACAGTACTTATAAGCCGGGCGCTTCTGTTTGGGTTAATAAAGATGAAGAAGCCAGTTCGCCCTTTAGTTTTGGCGGCGGCGGGCTGCCACCTTATGCATACAATGTGCCCCGTACAAAATTTGATAAAACCATTTTTGATCTGGCTGTTCGTGAAGGTGTAATTTTTTTCAGTCATGTTGCAAAGCTTGAACAGGTTGGCAATACAGATGAGCTTAAATTAAGTGATGAAACCATTGTTGCCATCAACGATTTTTTTGATGGCCAACCCGACCTGATTGTAGATGCCAGCGGGCGTTCCCGTACTGTTTCCCGGTTACTGAATATCCCCACAAAAGAAGGATATCGGAAAGACATAGCAGTTTTTGCACACCTGAGTGGTGCCGAACAAATTGAACCCTATAATATTCATTTACACCGTTTGGATAAAGGCTGGAGCTGGAGAATACCCCTGCCCGACCGTATTTCGGTAGGCGTGGTTATAGATCCGGCTCATTTAAAAGAATTTGGCACGACTAAAGAAGAGCAGTATGATAATTTTTTAAAGGCTGATGAAACCTTAAAAAAATTTACAGGTAATGCTAAAAGAGAAACCGGCGTAGTACAATACAATAACTACCAGCTTATATCCCAAAAAATGTATGGTAAAAACTGGTTATTAACCGGTGATGCCGGTGGCTTCCTGGATCCCATTTTTTCATCGGGCCTGTTTTTAGCCATTAAAGGCTCATTTGCTGCGGCTGAAGCTATTACTGCAGGCACAGATGCTGCTTTTAATAAATACCAAAAGTACCAGTTATATGAACTATCCATTTGGCAAAAATTGGTTGATACCTGGTACAGCGGCAGCCTGTTTACACTGTTTAAAGTAGGACAGGACCGCCTGGATACTGCTTTTGGCCGTTTTATTGGCCCGCACATGCAGCGTCATTTAACCCGTATTTTCTCTGGCGAAGCCGTATATAAAGGTTATAGCCGCAAGTTTTTAAACTTCGTATTAGGACCAATGATCAGGTTGATGAAAGTAGGGCGGTTACACAACCGTAATGTAAAAGACCTGGCGATCAAGTAAATTCATTCCGTCAATAAATTAAATAAAGAAGTGGAGAAATTCTGACCCTCACGATAAATCCAGGATGCTGCGCAAACTGAGCGCCTGCCTCATGTAATCAATCTTTCGACCTGAATTTCTTAAAAATTCCTTTTGTATTTTTTGAGATTGTCGTTCATCAGCCCCATTTACCGTTCATCAAAATGCCGAATTTTGGTGTTTTACCAAGCTCAATTTTTAAAATGCAGTACCAGTAAGGCCTTAATACAATTATTAGTACCTTATAATCTAATAATACTAAAATATGCTTAGTACTTTATATTGCATAGTACTGAATTCTTTATATCTTTGTGTTATCAAAGTAAGCGAAGCAACTAAAAGCTCCAAAACTTAAAAAACAATTTTAAAAAAATATTAAAAAAAAAGTCATGAAAAAGCAAACAACAAACCAGTTTTTACAAATGAGTATAGAACAAACAGAAAAATTAACTACCGTGGTTAAAGAAACTTTAGCTCTTGGATTAAACAAAGCTAAAATATTCAGCACTGCCGATCTGTGGAATATACAGCGCAGGAGCAGAACAATGACAAACAGGAGAAATTTTGCCTAAGCCAGATAAAAGTATAGCCAGATTTTTATAACGGTCTTTACCTCAGTAAATCTCACAAATGCCCCGAAAATATCATCGGGGCATTTTTCATACTTGAAATGCCTTCTTAAAAAATACTGTCAATTAAATAGCTTTTATTTTTTTGCAAAAGGTAAAAAGCCCTATTTTTGCAACCCCAAAAGGGTATACTCCTCCTTAGCTCAGTTGGTTAGAGCATCTGACTGTTAATCAGAGGGTCTCAGGTTCAAGTCCTGAAGGGGGAGCAGAAAAAGTATAAGAGTTATAGAATTATATTCTGTAACTCTTTTCATTTCAGGTACTTATCCAGTCTGATTTAGTAATTGATTAGGCCATATTCTTGAACCTGCTTTTCATAAGATTTAATATGAAAATTTGATTTGCTTTTTTTCGCCATTTTATAAGGCAGTTCCAAAACACTTCCTTTTACAAACAATCCTGTTATTTCGCAATAATTCTGGCGGTAATGAATTTTGCCATAAGACGGATAAAAATTATCCCGCTTAATTATTGCAATTATTTGGGATATCAGATTTTTAAAGCAGT
>JANNYY010000522.1:0-10628 GCA_031410355.1 Chitinophagaceae bacterium
CTGCGCTTTCACTTATCTTAACAAAAAAAGTTGCGATGATAGAAAATACAATTCCCATTGCAGCAATAAGCATGGGTAAAAGAATAGGAGACATACCACCGAAATGATCGGTCATAGCATTTGTTTCTCTTCCCAAAACCATGGTTGCTAAAACCGTTGCTACATAAGAGCCAAACAGATCAGCACCCATACCGGCAACATCACCAACATTATCGCCCACATTATCTGCAATGGTTGCAGGGTTACGTGGATCATCTTCAGGAATTCCCGCTTCTACTTTACCAACCAGGTCAGCACCAACATCGGCAGCTTTTGTATAAATACCGCCACCAACACGGGCAAACAGCGCAATAGATTCAGCACCCAAACTAAAGCCGGTTAATATTTCTATCGTACGCTCCATTTCAATGCTATCTACTGCAGCATGCGGTGCAAAGATCATTTTTAAAATAATAAATAAACCACCCAGCCCAAGTACTGCTAAACCCGCAACACCTAATCCCATTACGCTCCCGCCTGTAAAAGAAACTTTTAGGGCTTTTGATAAACTGGTACGGGCAGCCTGTGCGGTACGTACATTGGCTTTGGTAGCCACTTTCATACCTATAAAACCAGCAAGTGCACTAAAAAAAGCGCCTACTATAAATGCAATGGCAATAGCCCAATGGCTGTTGGGATTACTGTAACCCATTACGCCAAGCAATAAGGCGCCGATAATTACAAAATAAGTGAGGATCTTATACTCAGCTTTTAAGAAAGCCATAGCGCCTTCAGCAATATATGTGCTGATCTCTTTCATGCGGTCGTTACCTGCATCCTGTTTTGAAACCCAGGCAAACTTTATAAAAGTATATAACAGGCCCACAACGCCCATTGCCGGAATAACATAAATCAAATTGTCCATAAGTAATATTTGTGCTGATTTTTGGACGGCAAAAATAGGGGAAATGGGCTAAATACTGCTACAATGGCCCGTTTAATTAATGTATGGGTAAAAGATTTTTTTATTTTTCTACAAACTAAGTGCTGATCTCTTTAAATGCATCTCCCAAACAACCTGCAATATCTCCTGCTATCATCGCTTCTTCCCCATATTTTGCAGCAGCATGATCGCCGGCAAGGCCATGTAAATAAACACCCAGTAATGAAGCATGTAATGCCGAATATCCCTGAGCCAGCAGGCCTGTAATGATGCCGGTTAATACATCTCCGCTACCCCCTGTAGCCATTCCTGCGTTACCAGTGGAGTTAAAGAATTGTTTTCCATCGGGCGTACTTATTAAACTGTAATGCCCTTTTAAAACAATGTAAATATTATGCGCTGCAGATTTTTGTTTGCATAATTCCACTCTTTCAAAATCGTTTTTGGATTTACCAAAAAGCCGCTCAAATTCTTTTGGGTGCGGTGTTAATATTGACCCAGGAGGAATTATATTCACCAGTTCCTTATTTTCGGCAATGATGTTTAATGCATCGGCATCAATAACCATTGGGGTATTTACTTTTTCAAAAACTGCGGTTAATAAGTTTTTATGAGATGCATACATGCCAATGCCGGGGCCAATACCAACAGTTGTATATTTTTCTATATCAGGTGCAGATAAAAGATGATCTTCGCCTGCGGTAAAACTCATTGCTTCCGGCACACTTGTTTGTAAAATATTATAACCACATTTTGGAATATAGGTAGTTAGTTTGCCAACACCGCTTCTTAAACAGGCGAGGGATGATAAAACAGCAGCGCCCATCATACCGGCTGATCCGCAAAGCAAGGCTGCATGGCCATAAGTTCCTTTGTGTGCAAATTTAGAACGGGGTTTGTAAATAGTTTTGATGAGTGCTGCATCAATCAATTCAAAACCGGCAGCTTCGGTTTGTTCAAATTCATGATGTAAACCGATATCCACAAGGTGTACATCGCCAGAAAATATTTCATTCTCCGGCAACAAAAAAGCCAGTTTATAATTTTGAAAAGAGAGGGTATGATTTGCTTTGATAACAGTACTGCCATTTGAACTTTTATCAGCATACAAACCTGTGGGCAGGTCAATAGAAATTATTATTGCACCGGCAGTATTTATATGATTTACCAATGAAATGCTGATACCTTCCAAAGATTTATTTAATCCGCTGCCAAAAATAGCGTCAATAATTATATCATCTTTTTTAATGGCAGGAAAAAAATCTGCTGATTGAATAAAAAGAATATCGGTTGTAAATTGATGAAGTCTTTCCAGGTTGGTTTGAAAATCAGTGCTGCCAATATTTCCAAATTCAAGAATGTAAACGGTAACCCTGCAATTATTTTGAATAAGCAACCTGGCAATAGCCAATCCATCGCCGCCATTATTGCCTTTGCCGCAAAAAATGCGAAATTGTTTTTCTCCAAAATTATTTTCAATTAACCAGCGGTAACAGGCTGTGGCAGCACGTTCCATCAGGTCAATAGAACTAATGGGTTCGGTTTGAATAGTAAATTCATCCCATTTTTTTATTTGTGCTGCAGAGAAGATTTTCATCTGTTGAAGATACTAAACAATGGCTGCATTTTATATGAGTTATAAACTCATAACCAGTGCATCCTCGTCAGAGACGATGACGAGAGAACGGGATCACAATTTCTCCAGTTCTTTCCTTGTCATTTCATTTTTTACATCGCCGGTATTTAAAGTAGAGGCGGGTTCAAATAACAAGATATGTACCTCTTCCGCTGCAGATGGTTTGTGTTCAACTCCATGCGGTACGATAATAAATTCGCCCTCATTTATTTCAATTATTTTGTCCCGTAATTCCATAGTAAGCCTTCCTTCAATAACCAGGAACAATTCATCTTCATGATCATGTTTGTGCCATACAAATTCGCCTTTCAGCTTTACCGCTTTTACATGCTGATCATTTAATTCACCGATGATACGTGGGTTGTAATAATCTATAAACAAAGAAAATTTTTCAGCAAGATTTATCTTATTCATCTTAATTATTTTTTAGCAAGAGATAATAATTTTTTATGCAGATCAAGTATTTGCGGTAACAGCATTTCCTGCTCGTCATTTTTAATAAGAAAATCGCAGAGTTTCATTTTTATTGTATCGTCCATCTGTTTATCCATACGGGCAATAACTTCTTCACGGGTAATATTATCACGCTGCATAGTACGCAGGATGCGGAGCGGGGCAGGAGCTGTTACGCCGATTACATAGTCCAGGTTTTGCTGAGCCCCACTTTCAAAAATGAGAGCGGCTTCTTTAATACAATAGGGTGTTGTATTTTTTTGCATCCATTTTTCTGCATCTTTTAAAGTTGCCGGGTGCACAAGTGAATTAAGTAATTCTAATTTTTGAGGAGCATTAAAAACAATACCGGCAAGCATTTTTTTGTTTAACATCCCATCGCTATAAACAGCCTCACCAAAATATTCTTTTATTTTTTGTTTTAATTCCTCATCCTTATTCATTAATCTTTTTGCTGCATCATCGGCATAATACACAGGTATGCCCAGTACTTCAAATACTTTGGCAACTGTGCTTTTGCCGCTGCCAATTCCGCCTGTAATGCCAACTCTTACCATAAAAAAAATTGCGATTTTAGATTGTCGGTTTCGGATTTATGTTCACCCTAATCGTTCAATAAATCTAAAATCGCAAATCTAAAATCAATAATTATTTCTTCACCTCAGCAACCGGCTTATTAATATTGGCCGTCCACTCCATACTGATGGCGCTGCGTTCAATTTTAATATAGCTGCCCGGGCTTACTTCAAGTTCCAGCGTGCTGTCGTCACTAACTTTATTTACTTTTCCATGTATGCCGGCAATGGTTACAATCTTATCACCCTTTTGCAGGTTATTGATAAATTCTTTCTGTTTTTTTGCTTTTTTAGCCTGTGGCCTTATCATAAAAAAGTAAAATACTATGATCATAGCACCCATGATATACAGCGTTCCGTTGCCACCCATAGGAGAAGTTGCCTGTAAAAAAATACTTAATAATTGCATGTTGTTTGTTTATTTGTTAAAAAGGTTGATGCTGGTTTACTTTTTTGCTTCTACATCCCCGGTTAAAATTAACTGCGGAAATTCAGGTTTTGCATTTGAGGTTATGGTAATTGTTTTATGTGCAGTGCCAACCCTTCCTTTGCTGTCGAAAACTACTTTAATAAAACCGATCTCGCCGGGTAAAATTGGTTTTTCGGGTTTTTGTGGTACTGTGCAACCGCAACTGGCTGTTGCATCTACAATTACCAAAGGTTTGGTACCGGTATTTTTAAAACGGTAACTGTATTCCACTTTTGCTCCGTCTGTTACTCTTCCAAAATTATAGGCAGAGTCAATGATCTGTACAGTGGTTGAATCTTTTAAAGCCAATGCTGCCTGCATTTTATTGTCGTTTGCAATTTTATCTTTACGATTGTAATCGCAGGAAATAACAGTTATCGCAACCAGCAGAAACAAAATATATTTTTTCACGGTTTATTTTTTTGCAAAGTTATTTATATCGTACTGTTTTTAAAACTCTTCTTTGTTATTTTATTTTCGGCTGATAATTCTTTATGGATATTATCCAGCAATCCATTTACAAACTGTCCGCTTTGTACGGTACTGTAACCCTTTGCCAGGTCAATATATTCGTTAATGGTTACTTTGGTAGGGATGGTTTCAAAAAACAAAAATTCGCAAACACCCATTTGCAGGATGATCAGGTCCAGGGCAGCTATCCGTTCGGCATCCCAGTTTTTCAGTTTGGGTTTTATCAGTTCCAAACAAATTTCTTTTTTGTCTAAAACCGTTTGCAGCAGAGTTTTGGCAAATTCCCATTTTTCTTTACTCAGTATTTCTGTAAAATTTACATTTGTTGGTTTGTGTAAAAAATTAAGCACCAGTTGGTTCATCATTTCTGCATCATCATCCCAATGAATAAAATGCTCCTCTACATGGTTAATAAAATCTTCGTTGGGCAGCATCAGGTTACAGAAAATATATTCAAGCATTTCCTTCTCCAGTTTGCTGTTCCTGCTTTGCGCTGCAATATATTCGGCATATTCCGGAGAGGAGACTAATTGCAGGTAGGTTTTTTTCAGCAACTCTGTATCAATAATATGCTGCGGCTTTAATGCTGCAATTGCTTTTTTAAAGGAGTCATCTTCCAGTATCTTCCATAATAATTCATTCCCGGCTATTTTGGTATTTACATTCAGGTCGGCTGCTGTTGGAAGCTGTTTAGAGGCTTTTTGACGGGCATCGGTTTCGGAATACCGGGCCACTTCGGTTATAAAATAAACGAGATAAGTAAAAATCTGCTGGCTTTGTTCAATTTTTTTAGTAAGAATACTAATGGGTTCGCCGGGCTTTACATCTCCATTCATGCTGTCAATACTGTATAAGGTCTGCATCACTTTAACCCGGATATTTCTTCTGCTTATCATTACGTAAGAGCTGTTTTAAGGGGGCGAAGATAAGTGAAATTTAACGAGTAAAAATGTGCTGAAATATATGAAGGATATTGGGAGAATATTTTGCACTTTCTTTATTTATTTAGTATCTTGTAATATCCCGGTTTTTTTTTGATTAAAATCAATTTACAATTAAACATTTCATTATATTATTAAAATTATAAAATCCTGAACATGAAAAAGTTTACCAGAATTTTTAAATTATTATTTGCTTTTTCTTTTATCATCCTGTTTATCTTTTTAACAGGTTGTATGCAAATAAATTCTGCCAATAAACCAGGCAATGATAAGTATGACGGCCCGGAACTGGCCGCCAAGTTTGAATTTGACCGTACCAAAGATCCGGCTACAGGCAAAGTGCCACGGGAAAGATTATTAACTGCCATACAGCAGACCATTGATTCAAAAAATGCAAACTCATCGGCTATCGGTGGCCTCGCCTGGAATGAAAGAGGCCCGATCAGTGATTTACCAGGCGCATCAAATGGTAATACCCGTGCCAATAACGATTTCGCTTCAGGCAGGGTAAGGGCCGTATTGGTGGATAAATCCGATGCAACTGGCAAAACAGTAATTATTGGTGGCGTGAACGGCGGCCTATGGAAAACAACCGATATAACTTCACCAACTGCTTCATGGGCGGTGATCAATGATACCCTCAGCAACCTCGCCATTTCTGACATTACCCAGGATCCGAGGGTGGGCTTTCAAAATATTATGTATTTCTGCACCGGCGAATCGTATTTTAATTCTGATGCCGTGCAAGGTAATGGCGTTTTTAAAAGCATTGATTACGGGGCTACCTGGACCTACCTTCTAAGTACCAGCACTTATGTTTTTGGTACCCGCATACTATGCGATTATCTTGGAAATATTTACCTGGCAACAAGGAGTGGGTTATTTCGCTCAACCGTTGCCAGTGGCGGCGGTGCATGGACAGATATCACACCATCGGGATTATCAACCCGGATCTGCGACCTGGAAATCAGTTCTACCACCGCAGCGGGCAGGTTGCATGTGGTTGCGGGCATATTCACAACACAGGCCTACCGCTATACAGATATACCAACAACAGTTGCGGCCGGAACCTGGACATCACCAACCACTGCCTTTCCATCTTTTAGTATGAGGGCCGAAATTTGCGTTAGTGGCAGTACGCTTTATTCATTGGTAGCAAATGCCAGTTATGAAGTTCCTACTATTTATAAATCTACAGATGGAGGCGCTAACTGGGCAGCTTGTGCTACGTCTCCCGCTGCAGGTTGGGCAAGTGGCCAGGGATGGTATGCCCTTGCTTGTGATATCGACCCTTCATCCGGAGGAGCAACCTGTATTGTTGGTGGTCTTGATACCTGGAAAACAACCAATGGGGGAACAACTTGGTCACAAATATCCACCTGGGTGGGTGTAACACCAATTCCCGAGTATGTACACGCCGATGTACATAAGATACTCTGGTATGATGCTGGCAATAAACTCCTGTTTGGCAGCGATGGAGGTATCTTTTTTTCATCTGATAAGGGAGTATCAATCAAGGACCGCAACAAAGGCATACGCATCAAACAATTTTATTCCTGCGCTATCCATCCTTCCACAACCAATTATTTTTTGGCAGGTGCACAGGATAATGGAGTACATCAATTCAATAATGCAGGATTAAGCAATTCGGTTGAAGTAACAGGTGGCGATGGCGCTTTTGTTGCCATTGACCAGAATGAACCGGCCTATCAATTTGGTTCTTATGTTTACAATGTTTACAGGCGAAGTACAAACAGCGGCGCAACCTGGTCAAGTGTAACACTTAATGCAAGTACCGGGCAATTTATCAACCCGTATGATTATGATAATACCGCCAATATTATGTATTGCGGGGATGTTGCTTCCAATTACCGCAGGTGGACAGATCCACAGACTGGCAGTACCAATGCAGTTGTGAATATTACCAGCATTGTAGGTAGTGTTACCGCCGTTAGCGTATCGCCATATACTGCCCATAAAGTTTTTTTTGGAACCAGTAGCGGAAGAGTGGTGCAGGTGGATGGAGCAAACACCATTGCATCGGGCTCTGCAGGTACAGACAGATCTACCGGCCTGCCCGGCGGAACCGTTTCCTGCATCAATTTTGGAACTGATGATCTTAACCTCATCATGTGTGAATCCAATTATGGTATCAGCAATGTATGGGTTTCTACCAATGGCGGTGTATCCTGGACAGCTATTGACGGCACACTGCCGGATATGCCGGTTCGCTGGTGTATGTTTTACCCTGGCGATAATACAAAAGCTTATATCGCCACAGAAACAGGTGTATGGGAAACTGACCTTATCAGCGGTGGCGCTACAGTCTGGAATGCCAACCCAACTTTCCCGACTGTGCGTACAGATATGATAAAATACAGGAGTTCAGATCGTACCATTGCAGCGGCTACACACGGCCGTGGATTGTGGACAGCCGTCATCCCGAGTGTAGCTACGCCCGACCTTTCTTTTCAAACGGCCACTGTATCTGAAACAGAATCAACAACTTTTACCAGCAGTTGCCGCGGATATACTGATTATACAAAATACATGATTATCGCTAATTCACCTACCGGTACGGGCACCGTTACTTTGGGCATTGAAGTCGGAGCTACTGCAACATCGGGTGTTGATTATGCAATAACTACCAACGGGAATTTTGCTGCTCCAAGCATGTCGCTAAGTTTTGCCAGCGGCGCAACTACACCACAGCCCTTTACCATAAGAGTTTATAATGATGATGCGGTGGAAAGTGCAGAAAGCTTTACAATAAATTATACAGTTACCGGAGGCAATGCAGTGCCTGGTGCTGCCAACCAGACAATGGTTTTTACCATCAATGATAATGATGCGGCGCCTGTGACCAGTTCAACGTTGAGTGCCTCAGTGGGTACTGCTGCTGTGGCTATTACAAGTCAAAGCCCTTTCCGGGGTGCTCAGGCAAGATTCAGATTGCAGAATTTGTGGACCGCATCTGAACTTATCGCTGCCGGCTTTACAAGTGCACGCAATTTTACTTCTATGACCCTTTATGTAAGTACAAAAAGCAGTATTATTCCTTATACCGGCTTTACTATATCCATGGGAAATACTTCTGCCACTAATTTGGGTTCAGGATACATAGGTCCAACTTTTACCACGGTATATCCTGCTACTTCCTATTCAACTGTTGCCGGCGCTAATCTCTTTACATTCACCACTCCTTTTACATGGGATGGTGTTTCAAATATTGTAATAGAATATTGTTGGGATAATGCCGCTGCCGGTCTTTCTGATGCTACAGAAGGAAACTCAGCTCCGCTGGGTGCAGGGATAAAGGCAACCGCATACTACACAACTAATGCTTCTCCACCCTGCACGGCTGTGGCAGGATTTGTTTCTGATGTGAGGGTAAGGGCTACGTTTGGAACAGCCGTAGTTGGCACCCCCGTTTCAACGGCATTAAGTAATACCAAGACTGCTTACCTGGGGCCCAGTGATGACGTTAATTATTATGATGCTTCGGGTAATATCGTTGCCCGCATAAAAAACCTAACCGCTTTTGATTATGGTTGTACAGCGGTGACCATTGACCGGGCTGGCAGTAGTTCAGTAGCATTCTGGAATAGCACGCCGTCTAATTATCTTTTTTCAAAAACATGTAAAGTAATACCCACCAATAATACTTCATCTGGCAGTTACCAGATCACTCTATATTATACAGCTGCAGAAGTAGCTGGTTGGGAAGCAGCTACAGGACGAACCTGGACCGGCAGTGCTATGCAGGTGGCTAAGGTATCCAATGGATTTTATGTTCCGGATGTAACACCAGCTACACCACATACAGCCGATGTATCGTTTGTAACCGGCACCAAGGGCACCCTGGGAACTAATTATACTATTCGTGGTGATTTTGGCAGCACCGGTTTTTCGGGTTTTGGAACAGGCGTCATCGGAAGTGCTTTACCAATCGACATAAATTATTTTACAGGAACCAAACAGGCAGCCAGTCATTTGCTGAACTGGAAAGTTAATTGCAATACTTCTCTTAGGGCAACCATGATATTGGAACGGAGTAAAGACTCCCGCAATTTCAGCACCATCAATTCTATTACCGCCGATGCTTTGCGTTGCCTGCAGCCATTTGATTTCACCGATACACATCCTTTAAGCGGTATCAACTATTATCGCCTTAAAGTAATTGATATTGATGGTAAGATCAGTTACAGCAGTATAGTTGCTTTATTGAATGCTATTAAGGGATATGAAATTATCAGCCTTACACCAAACCCGGTAGTTGGCGAGTATTTTACATTGAATATTTCCAGTACTATGGCCCTCAAAATTGATGTACAAATTACCGATTTGCAGGGTAGGTTAGTGAAGCGTTTTTCTGCTCCATTAATAGCAGGGTTCAACAGCATTCCAGTAAATACCAACAACCTGTCAGTCGGCTCTTACAATATAGCAGGTAATATTAATGGGGATAAAACCAGGTCAATACGGTTTATAAAACAATAATTCAACTTGGTTAACACTAACGTTTATAACCAACAGCCCCGCATTTGCGGGGCTGTTGGTATTTAAGTGAAAAATTGTCTGTTTTAATTGATATAACCTGACAGTGGCTTAAATAATACTGACATAAATGCTTTTTAATTCAATTGGTACAAAAATGGCTGTACCTTTGCCAACCGTTAAAAAACGGTTATTTAATTCTTAAACAAAATCAAAACATACATTATGGCAAAAAAAGTTGCGAATTACGAGTTATACGATGATAGGGTACTCGTAAAGCCTGCTGCTGCTGAAACTAAAACAGCTGGTGGTATTATTATCCCCGATACTGCTAAGGAAAAACCACAAAAAGGAACTATTGTAGCAGTAGGGCCCGGAAAATATGCTGAACAAACAGGAAATATTATTCCGGTTAAGCAAAAGGCTGGTGACATTGTATTGTATGGCAAATATGCCGGTACAGAAATAACGCTGGAAGGTGAAGACCTGTTAATGATGCGTTCTGTGGATATTCTGATGAAAGTGGGTTAAAAACCCCCTAACCCCCTAAAGGGGCTTTACAACCTGAGGGGCTAAGCAGGTTTTACTATTTTGAAATGTATAAATTTAAAAGAGCTAAAATTCCCCCTTCAGGGGGTTAGGGGGTTTTTAACCCACTTTCATC
>JANNYY010000523.1:0-3542 GCA_031410355.1 Chitinophagaceae bacterium
CGACTTTACGGCATCGCTCAAAAACTTACCATAATTTTTACAGGGTATCACTACATTCCAGGTTACAGGATATGCATTATTTTTTAACCGCCTGTTGAAAGCCAGTGCCCTGTTAACCGCAAGTGCTTTGTGCAGGTTGTGCTCGGGTTCCATATACAATGCAATACCTGCTGTGCTGTGGTGATTAAGAAATTGAAGAGAAGCAGGAATGGTATGATGTTTCATGCCCAGCGAAAGTGTAAATATCTGGTCGGCCTCGCGGCGGAATAAATAATCATTTTTATTTTCAGCTAAAAAATTGTCGAGTGTGGTGAGCCATGATCTTTTAAATATGGCTCCCCACCCAAGCAAAGCAACTTTTCCCGATGCGTGATCATACACATCAAGCTGGCGGTAATGGTTTGGTGCCAGCGCGTGTGTAATACGGCTGCTGTCTTTTAGAAAGGCGCTGTACAACTGCGGAATATTTTTAACGATAGCATCATCATCCTGCACATAAATAATTTCATTCTTTGCCTGCAGGGCACATAAGAACCGGCCATAGCACAACATATTCTCCGGAGAATTTATAAGCTTAACTTTTTCACCAACCAATGTAAGTTCAATTGCCGGCTGATTGTTCCATACCAATATTTCATCAATAAAATCATAGTGATGCAGGCTGGTTATTATAGCCTGGATGTTTCCGGGCCTTTTGTAAGAAAGCAGGCAAACCGATACCGGATCTGCAATAAGTTTTGGACAGGCCGGTTTATTTTCAATAATTGAACGCTTCACAATTTTTTTAGCAGAAACTTTTAGCCCGGCCGGCCTGTCATCACCCAAAATTTCCTGTACCGTTTCCGGGTTCACAACGTGCCAAAGTTTGTTACCTGTTACTTTAGGGCTTGTATTTTTTTCATGTATAGTGGCAACATAAAACTGGTGATCTGCAAGGGCAACATAAGAATCCAGTTTCCTTGACCAGATGAATTGCGTATCAGAAGCTACCTGCATATTGGGGAAGGGCGATTTTTTCCAGAACGCCCTTCGGTATAATAATGAACCTCCTGCCAGCCACGGTTTAGCCTTATCCTGGTATTTATATAACCAGCATTTATTGGTAGTATAATTACAAAACAACATTTCCTTCAGTCCACATATTTCTACATTATTTGCTAACAACTCCTGAACCTGGTAGCTGATGCGGTATGGTGCCATCCAGTCATCATCATCCCAGTGCATGATCAGGTCTCCCCTACTTTCTCTTACGCAGAAATTTCGTTTTTCACCAAGTGTCATATTTTTTTTTATGCGGATGTACCTGATCTGTTTATCAGCAGGCACCAGGTCTTCAACTGCATCTGTACCATCATCAACAATCAACAGTTCTTTATTTGCATAATCCTGCCGTAAAAAGTAGTTAATGGCATAAGGCACAAATGCCCGCCTGTTATAGGTGGGCATTATGCAGGACACAAGCGGGACCTCTGCATTTTCGGGTCGAAGAGTTATCGGATTCATATCATAATTTCAGAAAAATAAACAAGTCAAAAATCAAAGGAATTTATTTAAGAGATCAGGGCGTTACATTTACCAGGTTTAATACCTGGGCATTGTTAGTACCGGCGCCCCTGATGTTGGCGAATACGATCGCATCAATAACACCAAGCAGGGGTGCAGGCCCGCCGGTTACCCTGGTACTTGTACCACTGTTTCCCATTACAATTATATTGTGGCCCAAAATGTAGGCCTGAACTACAGCTTTGGGTGGAGTGTCTTCAAATAAGAACTGGTTATTTGCAACATGCAGGAAGGTTGCGAGGAAACTATTGCCCGCAAACTGGAATATATTATCCGTTACAAAAAGATTCTGGTAAAGATTATGTGGTTTTTGCTGATCTACATTGGTTATGAGGAAGCCAAAACTATTGCCACGAATAGTAAGCGCCCACGGCTTAGGAATATTGGTTTCAATCATTTTATTGCGTATGATGTTTTTAAAGTCGGCGGTGGACCACAAAAACGGCATGGGCTGAAATGGGTTTATGCTCCTGTTCTGCAGTAACAAATAGGAAATGAGGTTACCCTCAATGATACCCCCTACGCCATCTGCCAGCGACAGGCTGAACCAGGCCAGTATCTTATTGTTATTCAGGTAAACTATCCCTTCATTAATAATACTGATAAAAGGTACAACTGAAAAATCGGCCTTAAACCACGTACAATAATCCATATTAATTTCTGCTGCCGCTAAAATAATTTGGGTGTTATCAGTTCTATCATTATTTATACTTTGATTTTCTGCAACCGGGCTGGCGGCCCTTTTTGCTCCTTTTGGTGCAGTTGCTTTTTCTGCTGTTATTGTTTGGCTATCTATTTTTACCGAGTCCAGTCTTAAAGAATCAAATTTAAAAGTATCTGTTTTTAACTTGTTTATTGTAGTATTACCTTCAACCAGGTTGCCTCCTTCGGTAATTTTATTATCACGTACAACAAACAAAATAAATCCCTGCAGCATTAATTTATCTGCAGCAAGCTCCATTCTTTTTGCTTTCATGGCTATTCTTGATGTATAGCCCGAGATCTTAAGTGAAGTAAACTTCATCTTTTTTTCTATCATTAAAATGTCATCATCAATAGCATGGTCGCCCGGCATAAAACAAAGATTTACATCTTTTTCCTTTTTTTTCTGAAGTTTTTCTATCGCTTCCAGCAAAGTTTTAAAATCGCCGTCGGGGCCAATGGTATAACTGCAGCTTGTACCTGTTGCTTTTCTTTCGCATAATTCATCAAGCGCTTTTGCAACGGTATCAGGGGGAGTGCTACCCGTCCAGTTGTTGCAATTACTTTTATAACTAACATTATCTGCCATGCTAAAACTGGCATTAAATATTACGGGCAGATGGCTGGGTGCAATATTACCTGCAGCATCTAGCAAACTGGCTTTTACCTGCATACTGAAATTAACATTTGGCGGCAAAGCACCTAATGATAACCCACATTCTGCAATGCCAGATGTATTGGTGGTTACCAGGCCGTTCACCGGGTTTAATGTTCCAACTCCCGGTGCAACAATTTCAAATTTTACTTTTGCACCGGCAACCGCCCATTGCCCGTTTGCAACCCCAACTTTTAATGAAGTGGGTAAAGGCTTGCCGGGCATTGCTTCCTGGCCATCGCCACCAACATAATAAAGCGAAACCAGTTCAGTAAGTGGCGGAAACAGGGGTCTGCAATCGCTGATGGATTGCCAGCCCGGCGCCGCACCACCTGCAGAAAGGTCGGCTATGGCAAGTTTTGCATAATGGTGCTGAATACCTCTTGGTGACTGGGCATCGGCAAATGGCCATTCAATATTTGCAGTAACGGTACGTGCGGGAATTAACCAGTAATCGCCGCTCTTAAAACTACCTTCTTTAAATTGTACCTGCACGCCATCTTCCAGCTCAACCCAATCGGTGTTATTTAAATTGGGCTTTAATTCGCCTGCTGAATCCCACCTGCGTATGCGTGGATTTTTTGTACTTAAAGTTACAGGTGCGCCGGCAGGAATAATGGTT
>JANNYY010000524.1:0-13240 GCA_031410355.1 Chitinophagaceae bacterium
GTCATTAAGGGTTACATCAATTTTGTAATTAACCTGTTGTTGCCAGTAGGAAGGCAATTGGCAATTGGCAATTGGCAATAAGCAATAAGAAAATGCAAAAAGCAGAAATTTTTTCAATACGAATCGTTTTATCAAAAATAAACAAAACAATGCATTACCCTAAAGTTTAAAAATACAATTATACTCAGCCCCAATTCCTTAGTCCGTAATTCCCAATCCCTTATTTGCCTTTCCCCGAAAGGATAATCCGGATAGTATGCAACATAATTTTGAAATCCAGGGCCAGGGATACATTTTCAATATACATCAGGTCATAAGGCATGCGTTCTATCATTTCTTCAACGCTTTCGGCATAACCAAATTTAACCATGCCCCAACTGCTGAGGCCCGGTTTCACTTTAAGTAAAAAATTATATTCCGGATGTTGCTGAACGATCTTATCAATATAAAACCTTCTTTCGGGCCTTGGCCCAACCAGGCTCATTTCGCCTTTAATGATATTCCAGAGTTGAGGCAGTTCATCCAGTCTCCATTTGCGCATTACTTTGCCCCAGTTTGTTATACGGGGGTCATCATCACTGCTCAGTTCCGGTCCGTTCTTTTCAGCACCGGGTATCATGCTTCTGAATTTGATCATGGTAAAAGGCCGGCCTTTATATCCAATGCGTTCCTGTAAATAAAATAAATTCCCCCTGGAAGATAATTTTACCCTGATGGCAGTATAAAAAAATAAAGGCAACAGCATCACGATGCTAATAATGCTGGCTGTAATATCAAGCAACCTTTTTATATTTTGTTGCCACTGGGGCATCAGGCCCGATTGCAGCTCTATAAGCGGAATGCCAAGTACATTCGTGGTTTTAACCGATCCGCTGATGATATCTACCGTATCGGCGGTAAGTTTAATGTTTACTTCAGTATCACTCAACTGCTGTAAAATTTTCTCTAACTGGTTTCTTTCTTTCTTTTCTACCGCAATAATTACTTCTTCAATTTTATTTTTGGCAATGATGGCATCAGCATTATTTGCCCGGCCTAAATTTATTATACCAGCCGGAAGTGAAGAATGGTTAATGCCATTGGTATTGGCAAACCCCGTAATCCGGTAGCCTGTTTTTTCTTTATTGCTGCTGATGGAATTATACAAATTAACTGCATTGGTGCTTGAGCCAATAATGAGTGTATTGAAAAAAACAGACCCATTATTTAATTGCGACTTTGCCCTGTTTAAAAAAAACAGCCGGATGCAAAATGTAACCACCGTTTGTATTGCCCAAAGCGAAATAAATTCTTTGTAATAGATATTGTAATCGCCGGTTGCATCGTACAATAAAAACATAAAGAGAATACAAAGACTTCCAAAAAATGTATAAGTAAAAGTGTTGAAAAACTCAATTAACCGGCTTTTATGGTAAATAGCATTATAGCTGCCAACGAGGTAATAAAAAATAACCCAGGTGAGGGGGAATAAAAAAATGCCGGCGTAAAATTTGGGCCCCACAACAAAAGCCTCGTGAATTATATATTTTCTTACAAAATAAAAAATAACCCAGGAAAGCAGGGCTGACATGCAATCGCCGAAGGCATACCAGCTAATATGTATTCTGGGTTGGTTCAATGAAGAAGTGTTCTGATTAGAAAAAGATTTTCAATTATCAATGGTTGGTAACATTCCCGATCTTTTCCAAAATGCGGTGAGCCACTTCCATTGCACGGAAACCATCTACCACAGTTACCGGCGTTTCTGTATTGTTCTTAATTGCATCCCTGAATTCTTCCAGTTCCAGTTTAATGGCATTTACTTCCATTACGGGCGGATTGGCAATGGCAATTGTTTTTTTGCCATTGTTCGTCTCAATATCAAAAGTAAAAACATTGCTGTCGCCGGGGGTATTTAAACGGATGATCTCGGTTTTTTTTTCTAAAAAATCAATTCCGATATAAGCGTCTTTTTGAAACAGGCGCATCTTACGCATTTTTTTCATAGAGATCCTGCTGCTGGTAAGGTTGGCAACACAGCCATTATCAAACTCAATGCGTACGTTGGCAATATCAGGCGTATCGCTCATTACAGCTACCCCGTTTGCACTTATATAATTTACGTTGCTTTTTACCAGGCTTAAAATAATATAAATATCATGAATCATCTGGTCAAGTATCAGACTTTCATCTGTACCACGTGGATTAAACTGTGCCAAACGGTGTACTTCAATAAACATAGGTTCTAAAACCTGGTTTTTCAGCGCCAAAAAAGCAGGATTAAAACGTTCAACATGCCCCACCTGGAATTTTATATTGGCTTCTTTGGCAAGCTTTACAAGTGTCTTCGCCTCATCCATAGTATTGGCCAGGGGTTTTTCAACAAACACATGTTTGCCTTTTTTTATGGCCAGTTCGCAAAGTTCAAAATGAAAAGAAGTAGGGGCAACAATGTCCAAAGCATCGCAGGCATCAATTAATTTATCAACATCAGCAAAGCGGGGTATTTTATATTTTTGTTCAACCAGTTCTGCATTGGCATCATCCGTATCAGCAAAGCCAATTAATTCAACACCTTCAATATCTGCCCAGTTATTTAAATGAAACTTTCCTAAATGTCCTGCCCCTATAACTCCAACTTTTAGCATATAATTTTTTTAGCCCAACTTACATTTGGGAAACCTTTTTTAATAATATCCTTTGTCCTAAAGCTCAACTTCTTCCCAAAATCCCATCTTCCCGAATTTTTCAATCCTTAGCTCAACTCTTTTATCAGCATCAATAGCTTTTAATTCTTTTATCACCGGTAACAGGTAGGCTTTTAAAATATCTGCCGCTTGCTGGTAATCCCAGTGAGTACCGCCCAATGGCTCAGGAATAACCCCGTCAACCAAACCAAAGCCCAGCATATCTTTACCGGTAAGCCGCAATTGTTCGGCTGCAGTTTCTTTTTTATCCCAACTGCGCCATAAAATGCTGCTGCAGCTTTCAGGAGAAATAACCGTGTACCAGGTATTCTCCATCATAAAAACTTTATCACCAACTCCAATTCCCAAAGCTCCACCACTTGCACCTTCGCCAATGATGACACAGATAACAGGTACTTTCAGCCTGATCATTTCATAAATATTCCTGGCAATGGCTTCTCCCTGTCCTCTTTCTTCTGCTTCCAGCCCGGGGAAAGCGCCGGGTGTATCAATTAATGTAATTACCGGCTTGTTGAATTTTTCGGCCAGTTTCATCAGCCTTAAAGCTTTGCGGTAACCTTCGGGATTTGCCATTCCAAAATTGCGCATTTGCCTGGTTTTGGTATTGGCACCTTTTTGTTGCCCTATGATCATGATTGTTTCACCACCCAATTGAGCAAATCCGCCAACCATAGCTTTGTCGTCTTTTACATTCCTGTCGCCATGCATTTCAATAAAGTTGGTACACATGTTTTGTATGTACTTAAGTGTATAAGGCCTGTCGGGGTGGCGGCTTAACTGTACTTTTTGCCAGGGGCTTACATTGGCAGTTATATGTTTTTTTGTTTCAACAATTCTTTCTTCAAGCATTGCAATGGCGCCGCTCATATTCGTTTTCGACTTTTCCGACGTAATTTTTAATTGCTCTATCTGGTCATATAATTCTTTGATGGGTTTTTCAAAGTCGAGAAACTGCCGTTTTTTTAATTCGATCATGTAGTTTAGTTAGGATTGAAATTAACAATAAAATGTTATTTGAACCTTTTAAAAACTGTAAGATAGTTTGTAAAATTAGGGGTTACAATTTTTTTATAAAAATTTTGGAGCGGAAATATAAGAAACCTATCTTTGCCGTCCTGAAAAAAGAGGCAGTTTTATACAGATAAAGCTGAATTTAATTGGATCGGTAGTTCAGTTGGTTAGAATGCCGCCCTGTCACGGCGGAGGTCGCGGGTTCGAGTCCCGTCCGGTCCGCATATAAAAGACCAGAATTGCGCAAAAGCGAGCAGGGGTGCGAACTCCAGAATTCAATTGCTCAATAAAACGCAGTAACTCAATAAAATGCTCAACGATTTTCGTTGAGTTTTTTATTGAGTGTATCCCAGCCCAAATCCGGGCGACTCAATAGAAACTCAATAATTTTTTACTGCTTCTTCACAAAGTACATGGTTAACCCACTTTGCACAACAGTGTTATGTAGCCATGGTGGAAATTTGTAAAATCTATTGTATGGCATATAAACAAAACAACACCGGCACACCTGCCTTCCTGGTTTATCCCAAGCGCAAATCTTCGGGCGACGCTACTGCTGATATGTACCTGCAACTTGTTTACCAGATGAATAAGATAAACAAGAGCCTGGGTATCAGGATCTGTTTTGACCAATGGGATGCTGAAACCCATTCCATCATCGGTCAGCCCATGCACAACCAAATGCTTTTGCAGAAGGTTGAGGAGTACAAACAAAAGGTTATGGGTGCTTATTATATGCTTGTGCAGAATGGGGGAGAGGTAACATTGCGTGAAATTGTAGATATGGCCTTTGGAAAAGAAGGCGGCAGGATCTATTCCTTATTTGGTGTATTTGAAGACCTGATCCTTAAAATGGAAAAAATACTCAAAGTTGGTAAAAGCAATGCTAACCTGCAAAAACACCGCTCCTGCCTCAAACACTTAAAAGATTTTGTACGCCAGCGCTACCGTTCCAACGATATGGCTTTTTCCAGGATCAACCGCCAATTCATAGATGACTTTGAGCACTACTTAAAAGCAGACGCCGGCAATGGCCACAATTCAGCCAATAAAATGTTGCAAATATTTAAGAAAGTTTATCGCATTGCCGTTGATAACCGGTGGACCGCCCACAATGCCTTTGCCGGCAGAAGGCTGACTTATAAGAAGGTTGCCCGTCCTTATTTAAGTGCTGTTGAATTAGATACCTTAATGAATTTTGAATTCACCAGTGCAAAGTTAGCCAGGGTGCGTGACTGCTTTATTTTTAGTTGCTACACCGGGTTGGCTTACATAGATATTTTTACACTCCAGCGGCGGCATATTGAGTACAATTCCTCAAACCAACAGTACTTTATCAGGAAGAACCGTGAGAAGACGGGTGTGGAGTCTATTATACCACTGTTTAAACCTGCCAGGGAAATTTTGGATTGTTATACACCAGGGTGGATAAAAAGTCCTGCGGAAACTGTTTTATTGCCAGTAATTTCCAACCAGCGTTACAACAGCTATTTAAAACAAGTGGCAGCATTCTGTGGCTTTGAGAAGATAATTTCAAGCCATGTAGCCCGGCATACGTTTGCTTCAACGGTAACACTGGAGAATGGTGTAGCTATTGAGAGTGTTTCCAAGATGCTGGGCCATGCTAAACTTAGCCAGACGCAGGAATATGCTAAGGTGACGGAAATAAAAATTGAGAAGGATACCAGACGGTTATTCACACTTCTAGATCGTTGAAAAAATGTATAGATTTTCAGAACTTTCGTCAAAAAGTCACAAAAAAGCTATTCTCTCTTACCTCAAAAAGACGGTCGATAAAAATTTAGTGTTACATGTTTTTACCGTATTAATGTAGCACTAGACCCTCAATGTTACATAAAAAATGTAACATTAATTTATTTGTAATTCCCAATTTTTGTAATTCCCAAATTACTTTTGTCTTGAACAACCGGCAGTTACTATTATTTTTTAGACATGTTTTTCTGCTGGTATTATTAATTACCTAATTTCTTTTTTATGAAACAGCATTTATCCGATGAATTTTGGAGTGGAATTCATCAAAAATTAAAAGAGCTTGTAGATAAGCGTCACAGGCCTGCCACTGAAGTAATTATTGACGACGTTGATTTACGGGACATGCTTAAAATCTCCCGTAGAACGGCGCTTGAATACAGGCGGTCAAAATTGCTGTTATATTATAAGATTGAAAATAAAATTTTTTATTTTTTGTCCGACGTCATTGATTTCATAAAAAAAGCAGGAAGTAAACATGAGTAACAATATAAATAACTGTGACAACTGTGGGGAACCTATCGTTGACTCACATGGCAACCGGCTTCACCATGAAGACTGCAGCGTTGAATTAGGAAGGGCCAGGTCAAAACTATCCTATGCTGCCAAAAGTTTAAAAGCTGATCCCCTATGGCTTAATGAGCAAATCTTACGCAAATCTTACTATAAGTATGGCGCAGCTCATGAATTTGATCCAAATGACCTGGGAGCTAAAGGCTTTGATTTTGATCTTTATTCGGAAGAAAAAAAAGTAAATGAATCTAGTATATTTTGTATGCGGCAATTTGGCTTTTCATTTTTAAAACACAAAAAAATAATCATATGGAAACTTTTGTAAATCCACCTAAATGGCAGGCGTTATATGAAAAATCATTTCCTGCGGAAAAAATCAGTGCTACTACTAATATTCCACAGACAGCTGCACCGTCCAGTACCTCTCAAACCATTGGAATAAATCCATGGGTGGTTGTTGGTGTTGCAGCTTTAGTTTGTATTACTATTTATATTGTCTGGGATCAACAACAGGTAGCAAAAAAGGCAGAACATAATACCCAGGCTTAGCTTTATTACCCAGGCCAATACTGAATAAAGTTGATTAAATCAGCAAGAGCTATGCTTACCTGGCAATAAAGCAATCACAAAGTCGGCGATTGTATAAATCACCCTTTTGTACCATGCCACCAAAAATAGCCTTACCACCAGCTACCTGCCGCTTTTTTTTACGACCTGATGATTTTTTTAATCTAAGTATCATTTTAGTTAACTTTAGCGGAATAAATACTTTCAATGACCTTGTGTTGTTAACCGAAAAGTATTCATCAACTATTAATCCTGGAATCCCTGTTGTTTACCGGAATGGCGGGGACAAAAACTAACTTGCTAACTTAATGGATCTTATCATTTCAATCATCACAATCATAGGGGTAGCCTTTGCCATTATTTTAATCATTGTGTTGCGCCCAAAATCCAGCAATGATATTTCTGTACTTCAAAACAAAATAACCGAACTGCAACACAGCCTGGTAAAGATCGAATCGGGCCTTAAAGAAGATTTTCGCATTAACCGGGAAGAAAATGTGGGTGTTGCCAAAGACAACCGCCAGGAACTGGCCAATTCGCTGAAGGAATTTACGCAGGAACAACGCAACAAGTTTGATGAGTTGAAACAGGAACATAAAGAACTTGCCGCCAAAACTGTTGAACAACTGGAGAAAATTACCGGTAAAGTGGAAGAGAAACTGAATGCATTGAATGAACAAGCAAAAAAAGATAACAACCAGAAGAGTTAAGCACTCCTGGCTGCTTTCAAAGGCTTCCAGGAAACATTTGATAACAACATCAAATCCTTCAACGACCTGCAGCGGGAGAAGTTTGCCCTGATGGATACCAAACAAAATGAACTGGTAAAAAATACTGAAACCAAACTGGAAAGCATCCGGGTAACCGTGGAAGAAAAACTGGAGAAAACCCTCAGTGAACGACTGGGCCAGAGTTTTGACACCGTAGGTAAGCAACTGATTGAAGTTCAAAAAGGCCTCGGCGAAATGCAAACCCTGGCTACCGATGTGGGTGGACTGAAAAAAGTATTGAGTAATGTTAAGCTGCGGGGTGGTGTGGGTGAAGTGCAGTTGGCGATGTTGCTTGAACAGATACTGGCACCGGTACAATATGAGGCCAATGTACGTACCAAAAAAGGCAGTAGTGAACCCGTAGAATTTGCCATTAAACTACCCGGCCGCAGCGAGGATGAAAATAATTATGTTTACCTTCCCATTGATGCCAAATTCCCTAAAGATGCCTACGAACATTTAATTGCGGCATACGAAAACGCAATACCCGATGATATAGAAATTGCTACCAAAAACCTGGAAGCCACCATCCGCAAAATGGCCAAAGACATCCGCGACAAATATATTGATCCGCCAAATACTACCGACTTTGCTATCATGTTCCTGCCTTTTGAAAGTATTTATGCAGAAGTGATCAGGCGTGGCCCATTGGTTGACCAGTTGAGAGATGAATTTAAAATATCCGTTGCCGGCCCTACAACATTAATGGCTATCTTAAACAGCCTGCAAATGGGCTTTAGAACACTGGCCATACAAAAACGCAGCAGCGAAGTATGGAAAGTATTGGCCACAGTTAAAACAGAGTTTGATAAATTTGGAGGCATGCTGGAAAAAGCGCAGAAAAATATACAGACAGGGCTTGGACAGTTGGATGACGTGGTGGGGGCGAGGACAAGGGCGATACAGAGGCAGTTGAAGAATGTTGAGTCGGTGCCCGCGATTGACCGGCAGCAGGCGCTGCCTGAAATAAATATATCTGATAGTATAGAAAACCAAACGGAAGAGTAATCTCAGTGACTAAGTTTAGAATTTAAAATATGAATTACAATATATAATATGGCAAATACAATTAAATACAATTGTCTTGAGTTCGACGGGGAATTGCTTAACCCTTCCTTTTCCATTTATCTTTTTGAAATAATTAAGAAAAACGACGGAACATATTTTTATGTAGGGATGACAGGGGATAATCATTATCCATCTGCCAGGTCTATTATGCATAGGCTTGGAGGACATATTGATCTTTCTAAAAGATCAACACAAAGTCAAATGATTATAGCTCTTAAAGGCTTATTTGGCAAAGAGAAGCATCAACATTTAAGCTTAGAGGAATTAAGGACTCTAAAGATTAAATTGCACCATTGGGCTATTGATGGATTTGTCAGATGGGAAAGTGATTATAAGAATTTAAATAAAAAGGATTCGAAGTACCTGGCATATTTAAAGGCCAGAGAAGAAATCTCTTCATTGGAAAACCAAATAATCTATGATTGTGCCGATAAGTTATTGAATCAAACAAAAGGGAAAGACTGTAAAGATTTAAAAGCTGATCTGCGTGAAGTCTGCAATGATGTAAAAGAAAAAATACTAAATACAAAAAACATAAATAACAAATGAACACCGCCGTACACAATAAATCTGTTTCCTTCATCTGGTCCATCGCCGACGATTGCCTGCGTGATGTATATGTCCGTGGCAAATACAGGGATGTAATTCTTCTATGATGAGTTTGTGCTGCATCCATTTGAAAATATTTTTTCACGCTTTTACATACCTCAGGTTTTAGTCTGACAATAAATTTGAAAAGCACACTTCTATAAGTAGACTTTCCTGGTTTTGCCGGGATGCTACAAGGTTTCTTTTAGTTTTTAAATAAGTACACCTGAATCCTGTCTAAGGAGCAGACATCTGTTTTTTACAGCGCTGCAAATTACGTCCAGCGGTGGGTGTACCCGGTAATCTTTTCTTATTTATTACATCAGTTTTTTATAATTTTATATTGCTGACTAAAACAAAGTGAAGCTCTGCAGGCGTGCAACTTTGCAAGGGATAAGTCAGGTTCGACGGATTTTTTCCTGTTCGATGAAAGGGGCTGATTTTAACTCAGTCCCTCTTTTTAAACTTTTGCTATACTAAAAATCCAGAGAACAAATGCCTTAAAAAACGCATGAGCTGCTACCCGTGCAGTAAGCCGTTTACGTATTCAGTCTGCTTTCTTAACACATAATTTATTCTGGCCAGTAAATGCCTGGCTATTCTTATGATGGCTTTATTTTTGTGCATGTGTTTACAATAGTTTTTGTATTTGAATAACATAGCAGGATCTTTTTTTACAAGTACCCAACTGCTTTCTATCAATGCTTCACGCAGGAACATGTTTCGTCGATGTGTAAGACCCTTATTTCTTTTAGTTTCGCCACTGTCGTCACTATCAGGTATCAGGCCAACATAGCTGCACAGGTTATCAAATGTTTTAAACCGAAAAATATTCTGCAACTCAAACAAAATAATAGCCGCATTTATTTCGCCAATACCGGGTATGCTGAGTATCAGTTTCATTTGTGGCCAATAGGCTTCTTGACGGTACATGTTTCTGATTGCCCTGGTACTTTGCAAAAGCAACTGGCGTTTGTGTAAATGATCCTGTAATTTTATTTGCAGCGCCGCTTTAAGTTCGGCACTGCCACCACAATCCATGTCTTCCAATTTCTTTATAAACTTTCGGCTCCAGTACTGACCGGTTTCTGCTTTATCCGGTATAGGTAATGAACTGAAATACAAGAATTGCCAAATACGGCATTTGCAACGTGTACTGTCGGTGATTTGCTGTTGACGGTTGCGTACCAGCGTTCGGGCATGTTCCCAAGCCGGTGAGGGAACATAAAGGCTTTTTAAATCTTTTTTTGTACTTAGAAGCTGACTGATACTGCGGGCATCACGTTTATCATTTTTTTGGCGACGGTCTTTATCTCCCTTGGGTATATCGGCAGCATTCAATAAAATGCATTCGATACCAAGCTCCGAAAGCTCACGCTGAATTCCGAATCCGCAAAAGCCGGCTTCGTATCCTACTTTGTACCTGGCACCGGGGTAGTTTTTTGTAAGGTGCTTGTGCAATAGAGGGGCATTCGCCGGTTGAGTGAAGTCTTTCAACTCCAGATCAACATCACGGATGTTTACACGCCAGCTTAACTTGTGTACGTCAAGACCACAAAAAATTGTAGTACCCGTAAAATCTAATTGATTAACTTTAGTCATGAGATTTAAGTTTATGATTCGTAATTGTTTTGGTCCCAAAATTAAAAGAGCTTTCATATTTACTCATACATAAGACCTGCCAATGGTAGTCTTACGCCGGCTGGATGCCCTGCTGGAGCCTACCAAGGATAAAGTAATGGAAGAACTGGCCTTTCAAAGAGATGAAGCTAGGTTTACCGAATGGGATGAGAATGGTTTGCGCCAGGCATCTGGCTATGTCTTTTACAATACTAGTGAGTGGACCTTACAACGCCTGCACGACACAGCTACAAACAACCAACAGATCTTGCTGGCAAATTTTGAAGACTATCTAAATGGTTTTAGTAATAACGTAAAAGAGATCATTGAAAAGTTTAAACTAAAAAGCCAGGTAAGGCATATGGCATCCAAAGATGTATTGCTGAATGTGCTGGAGAAATTCACTTCGCCCTGGATAAACCTTACTCCCTTTGAAAAGAATGACCCTGATGGCAGAAAACTGCCACCACTTACCAACCTGGGTATGGGCTATGTCTTTGAAGAACTCATTCGCAAATTCAATGAAGAGAACAATGAAGAAGCTGGGGAACACTTTACACCCCGTGAGGTAATTGATTTGATGACACATATCATTTTTGAACCGGTTGCCGACCAACTGCCCCCGGTTATGCTGATATACGATCCGGCATGTGGTAGTGGCGGTATGCTTACCGAAAGCCAGAATTTTATTAAGGATGAAGAAGGTGCCATAAAAGCGAAGGGTGATGTCCATTTGTATGGCAAGGAAATAAACGATGAAACCTATGCCATCTGCAAATCTGATATGATGATAAAGGGTAACAACCCCGAAAACATCCGGGTGGGTTCCACACTTTCAACCGATGAGTTTGCAGGCACCAATTTCGACTTTATGCTCTCTAATCCTCCCTACGGTAAATCATGGGCCAGCGATTTAAAGTATATCAAGGAAGGGAAAGATATTATTGACCCACGTTTTCAAATCAGGCTGAAAGATTATTGGGGCAATGAAGAAGATGCCGATGCAACACCTCGTTCATCCGATGGGCAGTTATTGTTTTTGATGGAGATGGTGAATAAGATGAAACCACTCAAACAAAGCAAGATGGGCAGCCGGATTGCTTCGGTGCATAATGGCAGCAGTTTGTTTACCGGTGATGCCGGTGGTGGCGAAAGCAATATACGCAGGTATATCATCGAAAATGACTGGCTGGAAGCCATTGTGCAAATGCCCAATAACCTGTTTTACAATACGGGGATTACTACCTATATCTGGATATTAAGCAACAATAAGGCAGTTGAAAGGAAAGGTAAAGTGCAATTGATTGATGCAGGCTTGCTGTTTCGTAAACTACGCAAGAATTTGGGTAATAAAAACTGTGAGTTTGCACCCGAACATATCCGGGAAATTGTTTCGGTGTACCGGGAGATGAAACCTGTTGAACGAAGTATTAACCCCAATACAAAAGAGGAAGAAGGCATTGCTTCAAAGATCTTTGATAATACCGATTTTGGTTATTACAAAGTAACCATTGAGCGGCCCAAAAGACTGAAGGCACAATTTACAGCAAAACGCATTGCCGAACTACGTTTTGATAAAAGTCTGCGTGAACCCATGCAATGGGCTTACGAAACCTTTGGAGATAAATTGTACACCGAACTGGCCAAATATGAAAAGGAAATAATTGACTGGTGCGAAAAACAGGAATTGAACCTGAACAGTAAACAGGAAAAAGCCCTAACCAGTTCCGCCACCTGGCAAAAGCAGCATGACCTTTTGAACCTCGCCAATGAACTGATGAAGGCTATTGGAACGGATGAATACAACGAGTTTAATATTTTCCGTGATAAAGTGGACGAAGCATTAAAGGTTGATAATATAAAACTCTCATCCTCTGAAAAAAATGCTATTTTAAATGCGGTTAGTTGGTACGATGCGGCTGCAGAAAAAGTGATAAAAGGAACGGTAAAACTAACCGGTGAGAAATTACAGGAGGTACTGCAGATACAGGACTGCACAGATTTGCAACTTGCAGACCATGGGTATTATCCAACAGGCAAAAAAAATGAGTACCTGCAATATGAAACAGAAGCAGATTTAAGAGATACAGAAAATATACCGCTGAATGAAAATATCTACTTCTATTTTTTAAAAGAAGTAAAACCACATGTTGAGGAAGCATGGATAAATATGGAATCCACTAAGATTGGTTATGAGATCAGTTTCAACAAATACTTTTACCAGCATAAGCCCTTACGCAGTATAGAAGAGGTTAGTGAAGATATACTTGAACTGGAACAACAAAGTGATGGATTGATTCGTGAAATTTTAAACTTAGCTTGATGGAAGTCGTAATGAATGAAATAAAAATGGAGTTATATCCAGCTTATAGAGAATCTGGTGTAGAATGGTTAGGTAATATACCTGAGCATTGGCAGGTCAAGAGACTAAAGTATACATTTAAAATTTTGAAACGCATAGTCGGAGAGTTAGGACATGATGTACTTTCTATAACTCAAAAAGGAATTAAAATAAAAAATATAGAAAGCGGGGAAGGTCAGCTTTCAATGGACTATTCAAAATATCAGTATGTTTCTAAGGGTGATTTTGCGATGAATCACATGGATTTACTAACAGGTTATGTTGATATATCAAAATATTACATT
>JANNYY010000525.1:0-15410 GCA_031410355.1 Chitinophagaceae bacterium
GACCTGTTCCGGATAAAGACAATGGGTTTTCGTGGCGAAGCACTGGCCAGTATAGCTGCTGTTGCGCAAGTAGTACTAAGGACCAAAAGGGAAGAAGATGAAACCGGGGTTTATATCGCCATAGAGAACAGTATTGTAAAAATACAGGAAGCCATTGCTGCTCCGGTTGGCACCAGTATCGCAATGAAGAACCTTTTCTTCAATGTGCCCGCAAGAAGGAATTTTTTAAAAAGCAATGCGGCAGAATTAAGACATATTGTGGATGAGTTTATCAGGGTTGCCATGTCGTTCCCTGAAATTTTCTTTTCTTTTACAAGTAATGGCCAGCAGGTTTTTCATTTGGAGAAGGGAAGTATGAAGCAACGGATTGTACAGATACTTGGCAATAGCTATGCAGCCAAATTGGTGCCTGTGCAGGAGCAAACAGATTATATGAATATTTATGGCTTTGTTGGCAAACCTGAAACGGCGAAGAAAACCCGTGGCGATCAATACTTTTTTGTGAACAACCGTTTTATAAAAAGTGCATACCTGAACCATGCGGTGATGAATGCTTTTAATGAGATGATCGCAAAGGACAGTTTCCCGATGTATACTTTGTTCATCGACCTTGATCCATCGCAACTGGATATTAATGTACATCCCACCAAACAGGAAATAAAATTTGAGGATGAAAAGATTGTGTATGCTTTTGTGCAGAGTGCCATAAAGCATGCACTGGCGCAGTTCAGCATTTCACCTACTTTGGATTTTGAACTCGATGCATCTATCCAAAGCCTGGATGCTATAAGCAAACCATTTACCGAAGAAAAAAAATCATCAGCATCATCCTCTTCTTTATACAACACGTTTACCAAAAAGCATCAGTCGCATTTTATTGAAAGTAAAAGCGAACTGAAGCATTGGAAAGATTTTTACGAGAAAGAACAGCCGCAAAAAGATAGCGTCAAGCCTGAGGCTGAAGCGCCCGTATTTATAACCACAAACCATAAACCCCAAACCGATAACTTATTTCAACTTCATAACAGTTTTATTGTAGTACAAACTGAAAAAGGTTACTACTTAGTTCATCAACAGAATGCACACGAACGTATTTTATACGAACGATTTGCTTTGGCTGTTGACGGAAAACCAATTGCTGCACAACAGAGTTTGTTCCCGGCAACTATTGAATTACATGCAGCTGATGCTGTTTTGCTGAAAGAATTGTTACCCGATATGAATCACCTGGGTTACCTGCTGGAACCCTTTGGCAACAATACTTTTGTGATACAGGGCACACCTGCCGATGTAAACCAGGGCAACGAAAAAACGGCAATAGAAAAAATGCTGGAGCAATACAAACATTTTAGCAATGATCTGAAATACAGCAAACGTGAAAAATTATTACGCTCACTTGCCTTGCAGCAATCTATAAAAGCCGGCACATCTTTAACCGATAAAGAAATGAAAGTGTTGGTTGAAGATTTGTTTAACTGCAGCACACCCAACAGCACAGCAAATGGTAAACCTACCTATCTAGAATTTAAAAAAGAAGAGTTGGATAAATTATTTGGGAGATAATTCGTTTTTAAATCAAAAGAGTGCCAGGCTCAGTCTGACATCTTATTTTTCATCAGAAATAAAAAACAAAAAAGCCTGCAACATTTCTGTTACAGGCCTTTGCTTTAAATAAACCCTATCATTACAATTTTTGAAAGCTGGCATAGCAGATATGGTTTCCATAAACCAATCTGATTGTATATTGCCCGGCTGTGAGGCCGCCAACAACTAAACTTACTACATTGTTACCGGTAAAGCCCTGCTGCTGTTTGGTTAAAACCAAAACATTCAGGCTGTTATATACAGAAGCATTAATCATTTCGGGTTGTGTTAAATACACATTCACATTTACAAGGCTGGATACAGGATTAGGATAAGCCTGCAATACACATGCGTTGGAAACATGCTCAATATGGATATAGTTGCAATATTCTTTCACACATCCACCCAGCATTACAGCTCTTAAACAAACCCTGTAATAACCGGTATCCTGGAATAAATAAACAGGATTATTCTGGTGCAATATTACAGGAGGTGTAGCAGGTCCGGTAACCCTGGTAATTGTCCAGGTTTGATCCAATATTGGCAAAGAGCCATTTGCATAAAAATATACTTTGTTTGTTACCTGCGGATCACGCTGGTATGAATAGGAAACATGAGCAGAATCACAGTTGATCTGTGCCTGCACAGTTATTGTTTTGCAGGTGGTTGATGCACAATCCGGCCCACGCCATACAGTTAAACAGGCAGTATAATTGCCTGGTTGGGCATAGCGGTGTATAGCAACAGGATCATGACTTCCGGTACCATCACCAAATGTCCAGGTATATAACAGGTTTGTATTTATATAATCTGCAGTGAAAGTATATTTCTGGTTATCATTGCTGAATTTTGCAAAATGATAATTCGAAAGTTGTGTACAAGGTGGCGGCGGAACCGGAACATATATAGTATCGCAAAACTCCCTTACACAATTTGAAGTTGGGCTTAAGTAGATCCGCAGGCAAACCCTGTAATGGCCGGGCTGTGCATACTCATGAACAGCATTCCATGATGTTGCCGATGTACCATCTCCAAAGCTCCAAACGGCTATGGCACCTGAAGTTGGCGGCGTACTAAGGTTGGTGAAATAAACCTTTTTGTGATTTGCAGAATCAAGCCTCCAGCTGAAGTTTACATAAAAATTGCATGGGGGCGTTACAACAACTGTTTTACAAATATATCTTACACAAGGTGTTGAAATAGCGAAAGGGAATTTTTTAACGATCAGGCAAACTGTATAAGTGCCTGCATTGGCATACGTGTGTACAGGGTTCACATCATAAGATGAAGTACCATCACCAAAACTCCATATTGTAGAATCGGTAGCTGCCAAAGGCGTACTTAAATTATGAAATTCGATTCTTAACGGATTAGTTTGTGTAACAGTCCAATTAAAGTCAACCACCAGGTTACAAGGTTGCGTTACAACAACTGTTTTACAAATCTCTCTTATACATGGTGCGGTTGTTCCTGCAATGTACTTGATAATACGCAGGCAAACGGTATAAGTACCGGGTGCAGTATAAGTGTGTACCGGGTTAACCTGGTTTGATGTAGATCCATCACCAAATGTCCACCTGATAGAATCAGTTGCTGCCAATGGTGTACTTAAATTATGAAACTCAAATCTTAATGGATTGGTTGGCGTAACTGTCCAGTTAAAGTCTGCTACCAGTGTACAAGGTTGTGTAATAACAACTGTTTTACAAATTTCTCTTATGCAAGGTGTATTACTTCCGGGCAGATATTTGATAATTCGTAAACAGACTGTATAAGTCCCGAAATTGGCATATGTGTGTACAGGGTTAACCTGGTTTGATGTACTGCCATCGCCAAATGTCCACCTGATGGAATCAGTGTTTGCCAGTGGGGTACTTAAATTATGAAACTCAAATGTTAACGGATTGGTTTGTGCAACTGTCCAGTTAAAATCTGCAACCAAAGTACATGGCGGCGGCGTTACTACAACTGTTTTACAGATGTATCTTATACAAACCGGGGTACTATTATTATTTTTCTTAACTATTAAGCAAACATTGTACGTACCTGCATTTGCATAGGTGTGTACCGGGTTTACATCATGCGATATCGTATTATCACCAAACTGCCAGGTTATTGAATCGTTAGATGCTAAAGGAACCGATAAGTTATGAAATGCCACAACTAAAGGATTGGCAGCAGCACTTGTCCAGCTAAAGTCAACGACTAAAGTGCATGGAATAGTTACAACAACTGTCTTACAAATTTCTCTTATGCACGGAGTGGTGCTTCCGGGAAGGTATTTGATAATTCGTAAACAAACGGTATAAGTGCCTGCATTGGCATAAGTGTGTACCGGGTTAACCTGGTTTGATGTACTGCCATCACCAAATGTCCATCTTATGGAATCATTAGTTGCCAATGGTGTACTTAAATTATGAAACTCAAATGTTAACGGGTTGGTTTGTGCAACCGTCCAGTTAAAATCAGCAACCAACGTACATGGCGGTGTTACCACAACTGTTTTACAAATATATTTTATGCAGACAGGGTTACTGTTATTATTCTTCTTAACTATTAAACAAACATTGTAAGTACCTGCGTTGGCATAGGTATGTACCGGGTTTACATCATGCGATGTAGTGTTATCGCCAAACTGCCAGGTTATTGAATCGGTTGCCGCAAGCGGGACCGATAAATTTTGGAAGGCCACAACCAAAGGATTGCTGGCTGTAGTGCTCCAGTTAAAATTAGCCACTAGGTTGCAGGGCTCATTTATAATAACCTGTTTGGTAAAAGAAGCTGTACAAACCGGTATATTATTTTGATTTACCCTTACAATTGTATGTACAACCGCAAAAGTACCGGTTGTTGCATAGGTATGTGTTGGCGAGATCAGCTGGCTTCCGGTGCTGCCATCGCCAAAACTCCAGTAATGGTGTACATACGGCGAATCGTTTGCAGTTGCCGGGTTAAATTTTACAGTAAAATTGGTAATGTACTGGGTTGCAAATTCGGCGTTGCAGGTAGTGCCTTGTGCTGATGCCTTAAATGCAAAGGCTGTGATTGTAAGCCACAGCAGGGTTAAAAATTTTTTCATAAAGAAGTGTTTGTTGGTTAAAGGATAAACAGGGACTTTATAGCAATAGTTAGATACTTGTGTTTTTGATTCTGTTGCCTGAACATGAAAAATTAATACTTTTTCCTGATTTCAAGAAGGAAACTTTCAACTGCCTTTCTTACAGGAGTGGCTCCTGTTATGTAATTGTTGGCTAAAACAGAGAAAATCAGGAGTTTTCCCTTTTGGGTGATTAAATAACCACTCAGCGCACAATTATTACTGAGTGTGCCTGTTTTGGCATATATAAAACCACTATCTTTTTTATAATATGATGATAAGGTACAAGTGCCTCCGGTGGGCAGGATGTTCTTTACCCTGTTCCAGCCAAATTCGGTTTTCATCTTATTAAGTATATATACAAACGACTGGGGCGTAAATAAATTGTACCGGCTGAGGCCGCTGCCATCTACCCATTTTGGTCTTTGAGGAACGTCTTTTAAGTCGGAGTTTAATAAGGTATCAATAATTTTTTCATCGCTCATATAACCCAAATGCTCATTGCTGGCCATTAATAAAGTTTGTTCAGCAAAAAAATTATCGCTGCGGTGCATCATGGGTTTAAAGAGGGAGTCGGAGGGTTGGGAGTGGATAGTGGTCACTTTAGGATCTCCTGGCAATACTGGTACAAAATCATCCTGGGGGAGAATTTTTTGATGCAGTGTATCTGAAAGTATTTTTTTATTTGTCTCTCCTTTTAAAGTTGCAAAAGGAATATGAAATGTTTTTTTTCGGTCACCATTAAATTTTAAGTTAAGCCTGTTAGACCCAAGTTCCCTGTATGCACTTGATAATTGAAGCCATCCTTCATATTGATAAGTCGAGCTAAGTGGAGGACTGAAATGCAGATCCGATGGTGCTCCGGATAATTCAAGTATGTTTCCAAACACCGGCATAGATGACCGCTCTGCCATATAATCATCATTATAATCATTCCATGACCAACCTGATCCCAAAGGTTCTTCTCTCCAAACTGAATCAACAATTGTAATATTAGATGCGTTGTTATTTTTTAAATAATTAAAAACAGGCTGATAAGAAAACTCTTTGTTAAGCAATGTTGGGTCTCCTGTAGGAAAGAGATATAAATTACCGTCATTATTGAAAACCCTCATCCCCACTAAACTATCCCCCAAATACTTCATCCCTGCATATAGCGTAAACAATTTTGTATTGCTTGCCGGTATAAAATATTTATCGGCATCATAACTATACCAATATTTACCTGTAGCCGGTTCGTAAATGCTGATGCCGAGATGGCCGGTACTGATGGCGGTATCATTTAATAAAATACTGTTGGCCTGTTTGGCTATTTGTTTTGATATGGAACAGGAACTGACACTAACCAGCACAAGCCAACAAAATGACCAATTACAAATCACCAATATCCAATCCCGCTTTGATTCTTTTATTTTCATCATCTCCCATTAAAGTTATAATTTTCAAAACTAATTACACCAACCGGCATGTTTTATATAAAAAGGCTGAAGTTATTTTCAAGATTAATAATGCCGGTAGGTATGCTGATGCTTACGATATCATTTGGGGTAGCAGGCTATATGCTGGTAGAAAACTTTAGTTTTTTGGAAGCAGTATATATGTCGGTTACAACTATCTCCACTGTTGGGTTTGGTGAAGTGAGGCCATTGTCTGAGAACGGACAAATTTTTACGATCATCCTTATATTAATAAACCTTGCATTGTTCACTTATTTTATTACTCTGCTTACCCGTTTTTTTTCGGATGGCGAATTTATTAAACTGTATAAACAGATTAAAATGGAAAACAGTATAAACCAACTGCAGCAGCATGTAATTATTTGTGGCTTTGGGCGCAACGGGAAAGAAAGTGCCCAGATATTGCACAACAACAATATCCCCTTTGTGGTAATTGAGGAAAAGAATGAACTGGAAAATGATCTTGCTTTCGGCGTAAATTATTTTATAAAGGGCGATTCTACAAAAGATGATGTGCTTGTGGAAGCAGGGATTGAAAATGCCAGGGCGCTTATTGCCAGCCTGCCCGTAGATGCTGATAACTTATTTGTAGTGCTTACTGCCAGGCAACTCAACCCCGGGCTAAAAATTATCAGCCGGGCATCCGACGATTCATCAGTAAAAAAATTAAAAATTGCCGGAGCCGATAATGTGATCATGCCTGATAAAATTGGCGGGGCACACATGGCTACCCTGGTGATGCTGCCCGACGTGGTTGAAATGCTTTCCATTTTAAGTACCCAAAACAATGATCAGTTCCGGGTTGCAGAAATTCAATCTAATAAAAACATTTCCCTTGGCGACCTGGATATGTGGAGTAAGACCAATTGTACTATACTGGGAATAAAAAATTCAGTAAACCAATACACCATAAACCCTGATGCCACCTGCTATTTAAAAACCGGCGAAATATTAATTGTAATGGGAAGCGAGGAACAGATTGAAAATGCAAAAAAGCTTATTTAAAATTTAAGACAGGAAGACAGGCTTGCTATTTTCTTAGTAGTTTGAATAAAAAAACCACAAACTACAAACCACAAACCACAAACCACAAACCACAAACCACAAACTCTTAACTCCTAACTCCTCTCCTGCGCCCTCAGCCATCGTTCCGGTATCTGGTTCTGACTGGCCTGTACATAATCGTTATAGCTGCAGGGAATAAATTTTTTATCAGGTAACTGCATCCACCAGCGGCTTGTTTTTTTACTTTGCAGGAAGACAGATTCTACTTCTGTAAAACTAGTATGATACTCATTAAAGTTATCCCTGTCCTCAATAGCTGCTTCTTGCTTGCTGCGGCTTTTGCCATCTATAAAATACCACAGCATTTGTGATATTTGTTTTGCACTCAGATCTTTTTCATCCTGCTGCGGCAGGTAACCATAAATACCAAAACTGTTTACTTTATTACTCATGCCGGCAAACCTTGTAAGTATGCAGGCTTCCTCGCCGGTAAAACCATTGGGGCTTTTACTGCTGGCAGGGGAGTCGCTGTATTTTATGGCACTCATATCAAAACTTAATAAATGAGTGTTGCGGATCACCGGTTCCATCTCTTCAATATTTTCCCTGGCAGCGCCCAAGCGGTAACAATCAAAGTGAAGCTTATCCATAGTTTGCAACATGCCGGGGTGCACAAAATAACTTTGAAATCCAATATGGTTGTAATGCCTTACCAGGTTAGGTTCGCCGGTTAACATTTCTAATAAAAAATTTTCACTGCGTAAAGTTTCTTCTCCCTTCAGGTTAATAGTTGCATCAATACAGGTTACTTCAATTGCCTGGTTCTTTTCTTTATACGCAAAATATTGTGCCAGCGTAATGTCATGCGATCCTCCCAATATTACCACAGTTTTATTCATCCGGAATAATTCGGCCAACACCGTTTTTACAGCCGCATAACTGTCGTTTAAAGTGGCACCAGTTTTAATATTACCAATGTCGGCAATAACAATGTCGTTATGCCAGTAATGTAACTGGTATAATTGTTTGCGAATGCAATCGGCAGCATTCAGCGTGTTATCTAAAACACCGCTTCCTCTTGTTTCATTTACGCCAACCAAAACAATATCAGCATGAGTAATATCAGGCAGTTCCGTTTCATAAACAGCAATATGTTTAGCCAGTTGCCCATCATTATATCCATTATCATCATTCAGTTCGTGAACGGGAATAGCTGTTAAAAAATCGTGCAGGTCGTACATTCAAAAAATTTGGACAAACCTAATTTATTAATGCCAGAATGTTGGTTTAACGCAATAAAATTTCGTAAAAAGTTCTGTTTTTTCGTATCGCTAAATTGTTAACTTCGCCTTACAATAATTTTTAACGATGAGCAAGCAGGAAGAATTAAAAGACGTAGTAATAAAATTTGCCGGCGATAGTGGAGATGGTATGCAATTGACCGGGAGCCAGTTTACCAATAACACAGCCATGCTGGGTATTGACCTGGCAACCTTCCCCGATTTTCCGGCAGAGATACGTGCCCCGATAGGAACGCTTCCCGGTGTAAGTGGTTACCAGCTCAGGTTCTCATCTGACCGCGTGTTTACCCCCGGCGATGCCTGCGATGTGTTGGTTGCCATGAATGCAGCAGCATTAAAAACAAACCTGCATGGCTTAAAACCCGGTGGCCGGATAATTGCCAATGAAGATGGATTTGATCCCAAAAATCTGCGTTTGGCAAATTATCCCGAAGGTATTAACCCTTTAGAAGATGACAGCCTTTGTAATTACGAAGTAATAAGAATGGATGTGACCAAGATGACAAGAGAGGCTTTGAAAGAGATTACGATGGGAATAAAAGAAAAAGACCGGGCAAAAAATATGTTTGTACTGGGCTTTTTGTACTGGATGTATAATCGTGATATGGACAGTACCATAGGATTCATCAGGGAAAAATTTGGAAACAAGCCGGAGATTTATGAAAGCAATGTTAAAGCATTGCAGGCCGGTTATAATTATGGTGATACCACCGAAACATTTACTACACGTTACACCGTGGCAAAAGCAAAAATGGATCCTGGTACTTACAGGTCCATCATGGGTAACCAGGCTTTGGCTTATGGTTTAATTGCTGCATCTCAAAAAAGCGGGTTACAATTATTTTTGGGCAGTTATCCCATAACACCTGCCAGCGATATTTTGCATGAGCTGAGCAAGTATAAAAATTTTGGCATAAAAACTTTCCAGGCCGAAGATGAAATTGCTGCCATCACATCGGCCATTGGTGCCAGTTATGGCGGCAGCCTGGCGGTAACAACCAGCAGCGGCCCCGGTATTGCATTAAAGGGAGAGGCTATGGGTTTGGCTGTGATGCTGGAGATTCCATTGATCATTATCAATATTCAGCGGGGTGGTCCTTCAACAGGCTTGCCTACAAAAACAGAGCAAAGTGATCTGATGCAGGCTTACTATGGCCGTAATGGTGAATGCCCCATGCCCATCGTGTCTGCATCAACACCCAGCGATTGTTTTAGTGCTGTATATGAGGCGGTACGCATTTCTGTACAACACATGACGCCGGTTATGTTTTTAAGTGATGGCTATATTGCTAATGGCGCCGAGCCCTGGAAATTCCCCGTGGCTGCCGATCTTCCTGAAATTAAAACCCAGTTTGCATCGCAAAATTTTGCAGATAATATGGATAAAGAAGGAAAATTTCAGCCTTACAAAAGAGATGATAAATTGGTACGGCCCTGGGCCATACCCGGCACCAAAGGACTGGAACACCGGGTAGGTGGTTTGGAAAAACAGGATGTTACCGGTAACATAAGCTATGAGCCGGAGAATCACCAGCACATGGTTAAAACCAGGCAGGCTAAAGTAGATTTGATTGCAAATTATATTCCCGACCAGCGTTTAGATAGTGGCGCTGAAAGAGGGAAAGTTTTGGTTTTGGGATGGGGCAGTACTTACGGTGCTATAAAAAGTGCCTGCGCCGAATTACAAAAAGACGGGCATGCAGTTTCTCATGCTCACCTGCGTTATATAAGGCCTTTTCCTAAAAATTTAGGAGAGATTTTGAAAAATTTTGATAAGGTATTGGTTCCTGAAATTAATAACGGGCAATTGGTAAAGATCATCAGGGATGTATATTTTGTAGATGCAAAACCCTATAATAAAATAATGGGTATCCCTATTACCAAAGGAGAACTGGTGGAGGAAATAAAGAATATGCTTTAATAGTTTAAAGGCCAGCCGGGTTGATCAACTAACTTCAAATAGTTCATCCCAGCGGCTGGTATATCTTGGGCTGCGCATTTCCATTCTCATTTTCCAGTTTCTTTTGGTACCCGATGCGGCAAATTTTATCATATCATCCCTCATGGCAAAATTTACGTTATCTACCATACTCATCAATAATCGCTTGCCATTGTGTTTTTCTTCGGTAAATAAATTGCCCTGTATGGTTTCATCGGGTACCAGGCCACTCAGCATTACACCGGCTTTTTTATATTGCGTGCCGGGTACAAATATTTTATCAACCAGTTCCACTGCTGGTTTTATCAATTCATGCGTGGCAGATGTAGCCACAGCCAGCCTGGTGTAACTGCCAATACTTTCTCCATGCCTGAAATCAATGTTGTGATTTTGTCCTTTGGCCACTACAAAAATGCTGATGGTATTGGCAGCGCTTTTTTGCCGCCGTAATTTTTCTGCAGCTTTAGCTGTATAGGTTGCTATTGCTTCTTTAATATCCTTAATGTTTTTTACAGTATGGCCAAACATTCTTGTGGTAGCAATCATTTTTTTTACGGTCAGTTCTTTTTCCATTATGTTCACTGCTTCGCCCCTTAATTCCTTTACCAAACGAATGCCCACCACGCCGCCTAAATTTTTATGTGCCCATTCGGGCGATTTGCGGCTAAGATCGTAGGCTGTAAATACAGCGTGCATGCCGGTAAGTTTTTGTGCATATTGAAACCCCACGCCCCAAATTTCTTTTACAGGTGTGTTTTGTAAAGCAGCAGTTATTTTTTCTGCAGTATCCAGCACTACCACACATTGTGTTGCCAATTTATTTTTTTTGGCTAAGTGATTAGCCACTTTTGATAATACTTTTGTTGGCGCAATACCAACCGATACTTTTATTCCCGTCCACTGTTCAACAGTTTCCCTGATATGTAACCCAATTTTTTCCCAGTCATTTTCCTGCTGTTCATCAAGGTCAATAAAAGCTTCATCAACGGAATATACTTCTACGTTTTTGTCACCCAGCATTATCCGTAATGTTTCCATCACCCGCCAGCTAAGATCGCCATACAAATTATAGTTAGATGAAAAAGTAGCTACGTTGTGTTCTTCAATTAAAGGCTTTGCCAAAAAATACGGTCCTGCCATTTTAACGCCTAAGCTTTTCGCTTCATCACTGCGTGATACAATACAGCCGTCATTATTACTGAGTACCACAACAGGTTTATCATCTAAGTGCGGCTTAAATAATCTTTCGCAACTGCAATAAAAACTGTTACAATCTACAATGCCTTTCATGTGTTTATATTTATTGATTTTGGTCATCCCGATAAAAATCGGGACAGGCTATGGAATTCGCCAATAAACATTTTTGGTTGGCATCAACTTTTGTTATGGCTCATTTCATAACATTTATTTGCTGTTATTTAAAAAAGCCAGCAGTGTATTATCCACTATATGTATGGTGCAGGTAACTACGCCCCAGCATTGGTAAGCCATAAATTCTCCCACTTCAATGGCTTTAAATTTTTCATTTTCGGGCAACAGCAAAACTTTATTCATGGTTTGCGAATAACGCCTCACTACCATTTCACCATCCACCACGGCCACTATTATTTTGCCGTTAACAGCCTTTAAAGAGCGGTCCACGATCAAAACATCGCCACGCTGCATGCCGCCACCGGTCATAGCGTCGCCATTCATTCTAAAGAAAAAAGTGGCCGGCTTATTCATGATCAATTGTTCATTCAGATCAATGCCCCGTTCCATATAGTCATCAGCCGCAGCGCCAAACCCCGTGGCATTTGCTGTAGGTACATCTTTTTGGGTAAATTGTTTTGAACCCTTATACCCGCTGCCAAAAAAATATTCGTCTTCCATAAAAATTATTTTTAAATACCAAATTATTTAGTAAATTTATGCTAAAATAATTGGTAATTTCAAATTTAAATGTGAAGAACTGCACCGTTTAAAATTTTTGTTGGGCCCGGAGTTGTGATACCAATGCAGTTGAGCTTGTTTAATACTTTAAATTAAAAAATACAGATCATGAAAAATCAATCAACAGAAAACAAACCGGTTTTTAAACCAAAAGAAAGAGACCTGTCGGGCGTTATGCCCGGTTATAAAATATATGAATACCTGCTGGTGCTCAATCCGCATGAAGCTTTACGGGATAAGATCATGGAGGCGAAACAATATTTTTACGACAATTACAAAAATCCATCCGCCCTTTATGGCAAACCGCATGTTACGCTGGTAAATTTTGTTCAGTACGGGATGATGGAAGAACGGCTGGTAAACAGTCTTGATATGCTGGCTATGGGTTGCCCGCCCATTAAAGTAGAGATGAAAGATTATGGGAGTTTCCCTTCGCATACCATTTATATCAACATCACCAGCAAAGTACCTGTTCAAAATCTTATTAAAAATATAAGGGCAAACACACAGCGGCTTATGAAACTGAACAATGATAATAAACCGCATTTTATTATGGAGCCACACCTCACCATTGCGAGGAAGCTGCAGCCCTGGCAATATGAAAAAGGCTGGCTGGAGTTCAGCCACAAACATTTTACCGGGAGGTTTATTGCCGATGGTATGTTGCTCCTAAAGAGGCCTGTTGGTGAATTAAAATACCAGATCGTGAAACGGTTTGAATTTCAGAATTTGCCGGTAACAACAAAGCAGGGAGATTTATTTGGCTGATAAAAACCCCGTCAGTCCCGATAGTTATCGGGACAAACGCTGACGGCGGTTTTATCAAAACGGCCCGTTTTTAATCCGCAATTAAACAAACCTTATGTCAGAAAAATTAAAACAGGATCACCACAAGGTATCCGCAGCGCCACAGGAAGAATCCGTGCAATATCTTGCAGGCCGTGGCGCACAATTCAACACAAAAAACCGGTTCCTTAAAAATGAATCTACCCAGGAACATGTTGAAGCCATTGACGATTGGGAAGCAACCAACCTGCGTACGCAGTACCTGGAGATGCAATCAAAAACCATTGTAAACAAAGTTGAAAGTAAAGACGTAGGCATGGGTTACAGCATGAATCCTTATGCCGGTTGTGAGCATGGTTGCATTTACTGCTATGCCCGTAATGTTCATGAATACTGGGGTTACAGCGCAGGGCTGGATTTTGAACAAAAGATTTTGATCAAGAAAAATGCACCGCAACTGCTGCGTAAATTTCTCATGCATCCAAAATGGGATGGCACGCCCATCATGCTCAGTGGCAATACCGATTGTTATCAGCCTGCAGAACAAACCTATCGTTTAACAAGAGGGCTGCTGGAAATATGCAATGAATTTAACCAGCCCGTTGGTATACTTACCAAAAATTCCTGGATATTGAAAGACAAAGATGTGTTGCAGGAAATGGCAAAGAAAGGAATTGTATCTGCCATGGTTTCCATCACGTCTTTTAATGAAGACCTGCGCCGCAGTATGGAGCCACGTACAACCACGGCAAAACAAAAATTAAAAGTGATCAATGAGTTAAGCAATGCCGGTGTTCGCATGGGCGTGATGATGGGCCCTATGATACCCGGCCTGAATGAACACGAAATGCAGCGCATTATGAAAGCGGCAGCAGATAACGGCGCAACTTTTACTGCTTATACTTTTATCCGTTTAAATGGCGCCATCAAATTTTTATTTCACGATTGGCTCTATAAAAATTTTCCAAACCATGCCGATAAGGTTTGGCATTTGATAGAGCAAAGCCACGATGGCAAAGTAAACGACACCCGCTGGGGCGTACGTATGCGTGGAGAAGGCAGCATTGCTGATATGGTAGCACAGACTTATAAAAAATACGGTAAGCTATATAATATGAATGCAGAGGAGTGGAGTTTAAATACAAAGTTGTTTAGAAGACCGGGGCAGCAGGGGAAGTTGTTTTAACGAAAAGAAATTTTATCTTACATGAAAAAAAGATATAATAATGGCATACAAAGATTTACATGAGGAGCCATTTGATGAAGGCACTATTGCAAAATTGGAGATATTCGAAAGCTATGCTCAAGCATGGATACCCACATTTGTAATGCAGAAAATACCTATTATTTGCATTTTTGATTTTTTTGCGGGAAACGGCTATGATATTAATGGGATACCAGGAAGTTCAATAAGAATACTTGAGAAAATTAAAGAACATATCGGCTATATATTTCAAAACAAAGTGAAAATTAAATTTTACGTAAACGAATTTGAACCACAGAAAACTAGTCAGCAAAAATTTGAACTTCTTCAAATTGCATGTTCTGAATTTCTTAAAAAAAATAAAAACGTAGCTTCAGTAGTTGAGATTATTTATAAAAATAAAGATTTTGAGATCTTATTTCCAGAAATGATTTCTGAGATAAGGCAATATCCGTCTCTAGTTTATCTTGATCAAAATGGGATTAAATTCTTATCTGATAAGTATTTACTTGAACTTGCGAAAACAAAGCAAACGGACTTTTTGTATTTTGTTTCCTCCTCCTATTTTAAATGGCTGGGAAATACTGATGAATTTAAAAAGCATGTGGAATTGGACATAGAAGAATTAAAGAATAACCCTTATAAATTTATTCACCAAAATGTAATAGAACAAATTCGAAAACGAATACCTTCAGATACAAACTTAAAATTATACCCTTATTCAATTAAAAAAGGTGCAAATATTTTTGGAATTGCTTTTGGTGCTAAACATCCTCTGGCAGTTGACAAATTTCTAAACATAGCATGGAGTCGTAGCCCAATAAATGGATCGGCTAATTTCGATATTGAAGATGATTCAATAAAAAACCCTGTTATCATCAAACGATATACCAATAAATAGCCACCATGCAATAAAAGATCTAACAGTAATTGCAATGGAAAAAGCATAACTCACGAAACCCGTTCCGTAATAAAAGCCTGGCTCTGGTGCAAATTTTAAAATGCATATAGGACACTTATAAGTCAATTCAGCAATGAGTTTAAGGTTATAAGGATAAGCATGTAAAAATAATTTTCAAACATATCATGAATGAAATCTAAAGCT
>JANNYY010000526.1:0-1934 GCA_031410355.1 Chitinophagaceae bacterium
GGCGCAGGAATTATTTACCTTTCCTTTTATCAAGTCGGTTTTTATTGCCAGTAATTTTATTACACTAACCAAAACAAATGAAACGGCAGACTGGCAGGATGTGATCCCGGCCATCAAGCAGTTTTTAAAAGAATACCTGGAAGAGGGCAAAGTGGTGATCAACGAAGATGCTATTGTGATCTCAAAAAACGAAGGCAGCAATGCCATTAGTGAAGATGATGACGATGTGGTAAAACGCATTAAAGAGTTACTTGAAAATTATGTAAAGCCTGCTGTTGAAATGGATGGCGGCGCTATACAGTTTAAAAGTTACGAAGACGGAAGGGTTAATTTAATGATGCAGGGAAGCTGCAGCGGTTGCCCCAGCAGCATGATCACTTTAAAGGCTGGTATTGAAGGTATGATGAAGAGGATGATACCGGAAGTAAAAGAGGTTGTGGCAGAGTCGGAGTAATATTATTGTTCAATTAATTAACAAAAGCATCTCAAAATTTGAGATGCTTTTGTTTTATATTAGTATGATGAAAATTGTTATTCCACTCTTTACTTTCTGTTTTTTTACCTTGACAACATTTGCACAGGCAATTGAAAAACCAACCCCTTATCTTAAGCTGGAGCCATTAACCAATACTTATAACGGGCAAAAGATAAAATGGGTAATGGCAGATTATAAAAAAAACAGGTTTTTAATTATAACCAAAAAACAAACTTTTACACTTACCAAAAAACAGGCAGCGGAATCAGGAATAATTCCTCCGGTGCCGGAACTTAAGAGTTTTACAATTGAGTCTCCAATATATCATGGAATAATAAATATTGTTGAACTTAAAGATTTTGACAGGGTGCATGAAAAGATAATGAGTGATGATGCCGGCATTTATTTTTATGAATCTGAGAAGGAATTTAGAGCCGAAACCTATCTCCCGGATTCTGCAACATTTTATAAAGTAAATATTGAAACATCCGACACCATTGGAATATGTAAAAAAGAAATTCTGCAGTTACCTGAAAATGAGATTCGGCAACCAGAGATCAGCTTCGGAGACATTAATGGAAAGTTGGTAACTGCCCATTTGTTGATGCAGCAAGAAGAAATAAAAATAACAGAAGGCTATACTTTTATTAACGCTGTTGCTTACTTCGCCGGTACTAACTTTCGCAATGTTCATGTACAGCAATTTACTAGTAAAAATCTGTCTCCATTATCTAGTCTTATTGATTCTTGTGCAGATGGATCAAGTATAGTTCTGGATAACGTGATAGTTAAAACTCCATCAGGAAAATTAATGCGCTCTTATATACCGGTTGTACAGGTTGGTAAAGTTGCAAAGCCTATTGTTTTTTCCAGGCCGGAAATTCAATTTGGTCCGTTCAAAGCTGGCCGGGCAGAATCAGGCCGCTTTAAAAGGCAAAAGAAAATATATATTCTAGGAGATGGTTACGAATTTGTGAGTGCTGCGGTATATTTTACCGGCGCTGGCTTCCCAAATGTAATTTTAGCAACATTACAAGGCCCGTCTCTTGCTCCAATTTATGATTTACTTCAAAAATGCCAGCCGGGAACTGTAGTTATTTTTGATAATGTAAAAATAAAAACTTCGCATGATGGATTAAGGGTTATTGAAGGACCTGCTTATGCATTATTTTAACTTGGTAACAGTTTTCATAATCAACCGGACATATAATGAAACCTTTCTTTTTGCTATGCACTTTCTTTTCATTAATAAATTTGGCATCTGTTGCACAATTAACCGACAGGGAAATTTATGATTTAAAAGGCGGAAGAGTTAAACCCGATAACAGTTATGTTTATTATTTGCCCTTTGAAAAAGGCAGTAAGTTTTTATTAATCCAGGCTTACAACAGCAAAATGAGTCATCAAAATGAAATAAGTCTTGATTTTAAAATGAAGAAGGGAAGTAAGGTTTGCGCTG
>JANNYY010000527.1:0-23047 GCA_031410355.1 Chitinophagaceae bacterium
CAATGTGAGAACCACGAAAAATTGACACAGTGGGGAGCGATTCCTTTGTTGGTTATTGACGTTTGGGAACATGCCTATTATCTTAAATACAAAAATAAAAGAACAGACTTTGTTGATGCCTTGTTCAACATTATTAATTGGGATAATGCAGCTCAAAGGCTGGATACTGCATTAAAGCTCACAAAATAGCACAGCACAACAGGCATACCAGTAATGATTTCCAAACTTGCAAATGCAACATATTGTGTTACATTTCAGAAACTATTTATAAATTGAAAAATAGTTAAAGCAACATGAAAAATGTTTAGACACCAGGGCAAAACAAGAACTTTAAGCCATAACTTAAAAGTAGCTTCATTATTAGCTTTCGTGGCCGGCCTTGTTAATGTTGTAGGTTTTTTAGCGGTTCAAAGATTAACAACCAATGTAACCGGGCACTTTGCTTTCTTTGTAGATGAATTTTTTAAATTAAATTTTCTGCAGGCATTTATTTATTTTCTATACATTTTTTTCTTTCTTTCAGGTTCCTTTGCATCTAATTTTATTGTAGAAATAATATCCAGAAAAAGTGAGCGTTACATGTATGCTGTACCCATAGGTTTTGAAAGTTTAATATTATTCATCATTGCTGTGTATGGCCCGGAATTAATTATCAAAAATCCAAATTTAATTGCCTGTAGTTTACTTTTCGCAATGGGGTTACAAAATTCGCTTGTAACTTCAATCTCAAATGCTGTTGTTAGAACTACTCATTTAACCGGGTTATTTACAGATCTGGGAATAGAATTATCTCAATTGTTTTTTTATAATGCTATAGAACAAAAGAAAAAATTAGTTTCTTCAATCAGGCTACGTTTATCAATAATAAGTTTCTTTTTTATAGGAGGAATCACCGGGGGAATTTTTTATTCAAAGTTTGGAATTCGTACACTGTTAATTGGATCTTTCGCCCTGATCATGGGATTAATTTATGACGATATAAAATTTAAAATAATTTCATTAAAAAGAAAATATACAAATTCACAATAACGGTTTACAAGGGGAATCAAAATTATCCTCATGATAAATCCTTATGTCTTCGCCCCGGCAGGTGTCCCCAATACATGTGCAAGCCAACTCTGTGTCCCTGTTGGCTTAATTAAATTTTTTATTAAGGTCGTCTATCCAAATGCCCTGTTGTGCGTAGCGCCAACAGCCGAAGCGTTAACCGGTTAATCTTTCTCATAAAGCGAAACTTAAAGTTATTATCTTCATGCCAACTTTCAAACCTGGACTCTACAATCTTGCTTTTGGCGACAAACATACGGTAAGTGGAGAGATTGACAACTTTGCTATAACCAATAACGATGATACGGACAAAGTATTAGCAACTGTTGTAGCTGCACTGTATGTGATATTTTATCTCCCATGCCTTTCTTTTAATACTTCCACAATATCATCCAGTTTAAAACCCTTTGCATGCAGCAAAATTAAGTAGTGAAATAAAAGATCGGCAGCTTCACCCTTAAACAAATCCCCATTATCATCCTTTGCCTCAATAACCAGTTCCACAGCTTCCTCCCCCACTTTTTGTGCGATCTTGTTTATTCCTTTTGCAAATAAAGAACTGGTATAAGAATTCTCCGATGGATTGTTTTTTCTTTCAGCAATAATTGTTTCCAGTTGCTGCAGAAAATTACCGGGCTCATTTTTTTCATTCCAGCAGGTATCTGCGCAGGTATGGCAAACGGGCCCGGCAGGCTCTGCTTTGATCAACAAGGTATCATTATCACAATCAACTTTTATTTCTTTTACAAAAAGATAATTGCCGCTTTCTTCACCTTTGGTCCACAAACGGTTTTTGCTGCGGCTGAAGAAAGTTACTTTTTGTAATTCATTGGTTTTGGCAAGTGCTTCTTCATTCATAAAGCCAAGCATTAAAACTTTATTTGTGCGTGCATCCTGTATAATTGCAGGCGCAAGGCCATCGGCGTATTTTTTAAAATCAATCCCCATCGTTTTTTGTTTCTTTATCTTTTAATAATTGCATTAATTCTTCCTGCTTTTCAGCAAGCCTGTTAGCCCGGTCAATATGCCTGTTTTTCACTTTATTGTTAAAATAGATCAAAACAGTCATGGCAATAATGGCAATAAAAATTAAACCAGGTATCATACAATTTTACATTCTGACTGCAACATACCGTTTTAAATACTTTTTAAGTTCAGGTATTTCAATTTCTTTATAATGAAAAATACTGGCGGCCAGGGCCGCATCTGCCTGTGCTATTTCAAATACATCTTTAAAATGTTCCATCGTGCCTGCCCCACCCGATGCAATGATGGGAACGGGTAAGCTGCCGGACAATGTTGCCGTAATATCCAGGGCAAAACCATTTTTTGTTCCATCGTTATTCATGCTGGTCAATAAAATTTCGCCTGCTCCGGCTTCTACAGCCTGCCTTGCCCAGTGTATAGTTTTAGTTTCGGTTTTTGTTCTGCCCCCATTTAAATACACATACCATTCGCCATCGGCTTCTTTTTTGGTATCTATTGCCAATACTACACACTGGCTGCCAAAGGCATTGCTTAGCTCTTTTAGTAAACCGGGATTTTTAAATGCTGCAGTATTTACAGATATCTTATCGGCTCCATTCTGTAAAAGAACAGCCACATCATCCACTGTGCTTATGCCTCCACCAACCGTAAAAGGAATATTGATATGAGCCGCAATTCTTTTCACCAGTTCAACCAGGGTTTTTCTTTTTTCAACAGTTGCCGTTATATCCAGGAAAACCAGTTCATCGGCTCCCTGTTGTGAGTAAAGCATGGCGAGTTCCACAGGGTCGCCGGCATCACGAATACTTTCAAAGTTTATGCCCTTAACCGTTCGGCCATCCTTAATATCCAGGCAGGGTATGATGCGTTTGCACAACATGGTTTAGGAGTTTAGTAGTTTAGTGTTTAGGGCAGCTAAATCTGGCAGTGTTATTAAATTTTCATAAATGGCTTTACCAATTATTGCCCCGGTGCAACCTATTTCTTTTAGTTGCAGCACATCATTAATATTGCTTACTCCGCCACTGGCAATCAAATTAATTTCGGGGTGCTGTTCCATAATTTTTTTATACAGGGCGATAGAAGGCCCCGTCATCATGCCATCTTTTGAAATATCGGTACAGAAGATATTGGTTACGCCAAGGCTGATCAATTTTCCCACAAAATCAAAAATGTTTATACCGCCATCCTCCAGCCAGCCACTTATCTTTATTTTTTCATCCAGCACATCGGCGCCAATTAAAAAATGATCAGCGCCAAATTCCATCAGCCATTCTTCCAGCATTTCAGGATGTTTTACGGCCAGGCTTCCAATGGTTACGATGGATGCACCTGCGTTAAGAATATTTTCAACATCAGTAATTTTTTTTACACCCCCACCAAAATCAATGACCATATTGGTAGCAGCAGCAATGTTTTCCAAAACTGCAAGATTCATTAGCCTGCCGGCTTTGGCTCCATCCAGGTCAACAATATGCAGGCGCTGTAAACCCGCATCTGCAAACTGTTTGGCTACTTTAACGGGATCATCATTATATGTTTTTTGTTGATCATAATCGCCCTTGGTAAGACGTACGCATTTACCGTTGATGATATCTATTGCAGGTATGATGGTCATGTGTTTTGAATAAAATTTTTTAAAATAGTTTCTCCCACAACGCCCGATTTTTCAGGATGAAACTGCACCCCATAAAAATTATCTTTTTGTAATGCTGCGCTGAAGGGCAATATATAATCTGTTTTTGCCACTGTGTTGCTACATAATGCAGCGTAATAACTATGTACTGTGTAAACAAATGTTTCATCGGGCAATCCATTAAATAAAACAGACTGGCAATCATAAATATTATTCCAGCCAACCTGCGGCACTTTCGGCGTCCTTCCAATTTCTACCACAGGGTGAGGAGTAAACAACTGAACGTTTGTATTAAATATGCCCAGGCATTTTGTATCACCTTCGTCTGAATGATCACACATTAACTGCATGCCCAGGCAAATGCCCAATACAGGCTGCTTTAACCCGGCAATTATTTTATCCAGTTCTCTTTCACGTAAATATTCCATCGCTGCATAAGCATGTCCAACCCCGGGAAAAATAACTTTGGCTGCTTCCTGTATTGTTGCAGCATCATCTGTTATCACAGACTCAACCCCGATACGCTGCAAAGCATATTGAACACTTTGTACATTACCGGCATTGTATTTTATAATAGCAATACGACCTCCCTGCCCTCCAAAGGAGGATTCTGGAGCCTGATTGTTTAAGACATCAGCTTTACTCTGTATTATTGTTGTTGTCATTTCAGTTTACAATATTCCTTTTGTTGATGGCAGTGCATCATTATTGATGTCACGCTTTGCAGCCATCTTAATTGCTTTTGCAAATGCTTTAAAAATTGCCTCAATTTTATGGTGCTCATTCTCTCCCTCCGCTTTAATATTTAAATTGCATTTTGCAGCATCACTAAACGATTTAAAGAAATGGAAGAACATTTCAGTTGGCATCTCTCCTATCTTTTCTCTGTTAAATGCTGCTTCCCACACTATCCAGTTACGGCCACCAAAATCAATGGCAACCTGTGCCAGGCAATCATCCATAGGTAAAAGAAACCCGTATCGCTCTATTCCACGCTTATCACCCAAAGCCTTTGCTACAGCCTCTCCCAGCGCAATGCCCGTATCTTCAATTCTGTGGTGTTCGTCAATATGCAGATCGCCCTGGCATTCAATGGCCAGGTCAATATTTCCATGCCGGGCAACCTGGTCAAGCATGTGATCGAAAAATGGCAGCCCGGTTTTATTAGCTGCTTTACCGGTTCCGTCAAGATTTAACTCTACCGTAATTTTTGTTTCATTGGTATTACGCTGATGTTTGATGATGCGTGGCGGTAATTTTAAATAATTATAAATATCGGCCCAATGAGAAGTTTCCAGAACGATGACATTTTTTTTAAGATCATCAATATTATTATCAATTTCCGCTCCCCCTAAAGTTGAATCAGTATTAAGCCATAAACCTTTGCAGTTTAAATTTTTTGCCAGTTCCATATCCGTTACCCGGTCGCCAATTACAAATGAGTTTGGCAAATCGTACAAGGTATCATTTAAATACTGCGTAAGTAAACCCGTAGCCGGTTTACGTGTGGGAGCATTGTCTGCAGGAAAAGTTCTATCAATTACAACTTCAGCAAAATGTATGTTCTCATTCTCCAGGCTTTTCATAACAAAATTGTGCAGTGGCCAAAATGTTGGTTCCGGAAAAGCTGGAGTGCCCAATCCATCCTGGTTGGTTACCATTACCAGTTTATAATCCAATTCTTCAACAATTTTACGCAGGTAAAAAAACATACCAGGATAAAACTCCAGTTTGCTAAAATCATCAAGCTGGTAAGTTGGCGGCGCTTCTTTTATCAGTGTACCATCCCTGTCTATAAATAGTAATTTTTTCACGGTTTATATTTTTTTAAGGCTGATAATAAAATGTTATTCTCTTCCGGTGTTCCAATGCTGATGCGCAGACAATTTTCACAACCAGTTTCTTTGCTTCTGTTACGCAACACTATTTCATTTGCAGCAAGAAACTGATACAGCAGATCAGCATCATCAACATTAACCAAAATAAAATTGGCATCACTTGGATAAATATTTTTTACAAAAGAAAAATTACTTAATTCATTTACTAATTTATCTTTTTCCTGCACTGTTTCTTTTATCCATGCATTTACCTGTGCAGTATTCTGCAAAGCTTGCAACGCCATTTGCTGAGAGGCTTCATTTATATTATACGGCGGTTTTACTTTATTGAACAGGTCAATGATATCCAGCGATGCAAAACACAGCCCCAGGCGCAAACCCGCAAGCCCCCACGCTTTAGACAGGGTTTGCATTACAACCAGGTTGGGATACTCCGTTAACTCCTGTATGAATGTTTTTTGTTTAGAGTAATTAATATATGCTTCATCAATGATAACAATACCCGGAAAATTATTCAGCAAAATTTCCACATCAGCACGGTTCATGTTGTTACCGGTTGGATTGTTGGGCGAGCAGATGAACAACAATTTTGTATTACTGTCTGTTGCATTCACAATTCCTTCCACATCTAATTGAAAATCTGCAGTAAGATTGACTTTCCTGATTTCAACATCGTTGATATCCGCATTTACCCCATACATACCATAGGTTGGCGGACAAATAATCACATTGTCTTTCCCCGGTTTACAGAAGATTCGGTAAGCCAGGTCAATAATTTCATCGCTTCCGTTACCAATGCAAATATTTTCGGCAGGCACTCCTTTTATCCTTGCTAATTGAAATTTTAATTGCCATTGCAATGGATCGGGATAACGGTTGTAACTAACCTCCAGCGGCGATCCATAAGCATTCTCATTTGCATCCAAAAACACCGAAGCCTTTCCGGTAAATTCATGCCGGGCTGATGAATAAGGTTTCAGGTTCCTTATATTTTCTCTTACGAGTTTTTGCAAACTAAATTCCATCGTTAATTTTTTATTTCATTTAACCTTATGCTAACCGCATGCTTATGTGCATGCAATCCCTCAGCTGCTGCCATTGTTTCAACAGCAGTACCAATATTTTGCAATCCTCCTTTTGTCAACTGCTGAAAAGTTATTTTCTTAACAAAACTGTCTAACGACACCCCACTATATGCTTTTGCAAAACCATTTGTTGGTAGGGTATGATTGGTGCCTGATGCATAATCACCCGCACTCTCCGGGGAGTAATGCCCAAGGAAAACACTGCCTGCATTAATAATATTTTCTGCAAGTTGTTCTGCGTCATCAGATGCAATGATCAAATGCTCTGGTGCATATTCATTTAGTAATTCAATAGCAGTTGCTCTATTCTCCAAAACAATGGCCAGGCTGTTTTGCAGTGCCTGTGCAGCAATTTCTTTTCTTGGTAAAAGGGATAATTGCTTTTTAATTGCTGCCTGTACATTTTCTGCAATTGAAATTGAAGAAGCAATTAAAACCACCTGGCTGTCGGGGCCGTGTTCGGCCTGGCTTAATAAGTCGGCAGCAACAAAAGCAGGATTGCAGCTTTCATCTGCATAAACCGCCAACTCACTGGGGCCTGCAGGCATATCAATAGCCATGCCCTGTGCATTTACCAATTGCTTGGCGCAGGTTACATACTGATTACCGGGGCCAAATATTTTATTCACTTTTGAAACTGATTGGGTTCCGTAGCTCATGGCAGCAATGGCCTGTACACCTCCAATTTTATAAATACTTTTTATGCCGATCAATTGAGCTACATACAAAATAACGGGATTTATTTGGCCATTTTTACCGGGTGGCGTACAAACAATAATATTTGTACAACCCGCCAGCACAGCAGGAATACCCAGCATGAGTAAAGTAGAAAATAAGGGCGCCGTGCCACCCGGAATGTATAAGCCCACTTTTTCAATAGCAACCGATTTTCGCCAGCATAAAACGCCACTGCTGGTTTCTACTTTTGAAATAACTTCTTTTTGTATAATGTGAAATTCGGTGATATTATTTTTTGCAAGTTCAATCGCAGTTTTTAATTCGTCATCAACTTTTGCAATGGCTTCTGTAATTTCTTTTTCAGTTACTGCTAATTCATCTAATTCCACTCCATCAAAGTCTGCGGTATATTTTTTAACAGTATCATCTCCATTTAGTTTTACATCTTCCAAAATTGCCGATACTTTTGATTCCAGCTGTTTATAATTAAAAGCAGGCCGTTGTAAAATTTGCTGCCATGTATTTTTTTCGGGATTTATATATATTTTCATAATAAACATATCGCTCCTAAGGAGCTTTGGTTTATATTTTTTATTATTATGCTTCTACTGACATGTCGCTCCTACGGAGCTATTCCAAGTTTATATTTTCATTTCTATCTTCTCCAAAGTTCCCCTTTCCTTCGGCTACGCTCAGGACTGGCGGAGGGGGTTACACAACCATCTTCTCAATCGGCAACACTATTATTCCCTGGGCCTCGTATTTTTTTAATTTTTCTATCACTTCCCAAAAATCATTTTCATTAACTACGCTCTGCACACTGCTCCACCCGGTTTCTGCCAAAGGCACAACGGTGGGGCTTTTCATTCCTGGTAACAAAGAAAAAATATTTTTTAGCTGGTGGTTGGGTGCATTTAACATGATATATTTATTGTTCTTTGCTGTTTTAACCGAATTGATACGCAGCAATAATTTTTCCAGCAATGCTGTGTTTTCTTCAGACAGATTTTTATTGGCAGTTAATACAGCCTCTGATCTTAAAATAACTTCCACCTCTTTCAATCCATTGGTAAATAAAGTGCTGCCACTGCTCACCAGGTCGCAAATGGCATCTGCCAACCCAATACCGGGGGCAATTTCTACAGAGCCGCTGATCTCGTGTATTTCAGCATCAATTCCCTTTTTATCTAAATATTTTTGCAGGATACCTGCATAAGAAGTGGCTATCTTCAAACCCGCTAAATCTGCCACCGACTGGTAATTCAAAGTTTTGGGTACAGCAATACTTAACCTGCATTTGCCAAATCCTAGCCTAAAAACCAGGTCAATATCTTTTGCTTTTTCCATCAGCACATTTTCGCCAACAATTCCAATATCGGCAACCCCATCAAATACATACTGCGGAATATCATCATCCCTTAAAAAATAAACTTCCAGCGGAAAATTTTCAGCAACGGTCTTTAATTGTTTATGCCCGTTGTTTAACTGGATACCGCATTCCTTTAAAAGTTTAACAGAATCATCGTACAATCTCCCTGATTTTTGAATAGCGATCTTTAACATGTTTTTGAGTTTAGTGCAATAAAAAAAGGCTCACTTTTCAGTAAGCCCTTTTGAGAATATGTTCATCTATACATATCAACACAGCTTACCTTGTGGTAAAGTATGGTGATGATGTATGTTGATAATTTGTTTCATTGTTTACACAAAGTAAAGACTGAACATTTGCTTTACCAAATAAATTTAAAATGGTTCAGCTTTTATACCCAGTCCGGCATTGTCATTATAGATAATTTTACCAAACTCAAAAGCTACACCACTGGCGGTATCTTCTACCAATAACAGTGGGCCATCCATATCCACGTAATCGAGCATGGGAGCCAATTGTGCAATGGCTGCTGTGCCTATGGAACTCTCATTCATACAGCCAACCATTACTTTCATACACAGTTCCTTTGCTTTGGTTATCATTCGCCTGGCCGGCGTAATGCCGCTGCATTTTGTTAATTTAATATTGATGCCATGAAAATGGTTCTGGCATTTTTCAACATCTGCTTCAGCAACACAACTTTCATCTGCAATTAATGGCAAGGGGGATTTCTCAAATAAAATTTTCATTCCTTCCCAATCATCTTTTGCCAGCGGTTGTTCCACTAACTCCACACCCAGTTCTTTTAAAAAAGGAATTTTTTGTAAAGCCTGTTCCAGTGTCCAGCCTGCATTTGCATCCACCCTAAAAATGGCATCGGTATGTTTGCGTAATACTCTTACCATTTCAATATCATCATCTACCCCAACTTTTATTTTATAAATGGGCCAGGGTTTTTCTTTCATTTTGTCAACCATATTTTCGATGGTATCAATACCGATGGTAAAATTAGTAAGCGGGGCTGTTGCCGTATCCAGCCCCCATAATTGGTGCAACTGTTTTCTTTTTAGTTTACCATAAATATCCCAACCGGCCATATCGAGGGCGCAAACCAAAAACGGGTTTGCCGGAAATAAATGATGCAGGTAATGCCAGTATCTTTCCGGATCGGAGAAGGCAAATTTTTCAACAAATATTTTTTTGCGCTCCAGGTCTTCTATCATTTTTTCAACAGGAATATTGTAGTAACTGATAGCAGGCGCTTCGCCATAACCTTTTATGCCCATAAAATCCAGTTCAACAACAAAGGTTGGCTGGTGGGTTTTTGTTCCTTTGGAAATAGTGAATGGATGATGGAAAGGAAGATTGTATGTTTTGTATTTTACTGTCATTTTTCGGGAAATTATCTTCCGCTTTCTTCAATATAAGTTTTCAATTCTGTATTAAATCCATTTTCATTTAAAAGATCTTCCAGGTTTATATGCATCCTGTAATTCCAGTAATGATCGGCTTCTGCAGGGTTATTAATTCTTTCTTCATTCGGGTCTTTTCTGCGGATACCAGCATTCATGCCCATCAGATCCTGCAACTGAAAAACACTCCACATGGCCGGTGAATACAGGTGTTGCAGAATTATTTCTTTATTGATCCAGGGCTCGCAATAAACCGGTGGCTCACCTTTTTGTCCCATCAGGTGATTATAAAAATGCTTGATCTTAAACCTGTCTTCTTCCCACCAGGCCCTGATGGTACTCATATCATGGGTGGATGGTGATACCACACTTAAATAAGGTGCATCGTTTGGATGAAAAAATTCGATACCTGTTTTTTTAGGCATACGTTGTATCTCCAGGCTAAAAATTCCCAATTGCTCCATCACTTCCGGTACACAGTGCGGTACCATACCCAAATCTTCACCACAAACCAGCATGGCAGTGTTGCTTTTTAATCCCGGCAATTTTTTCATGGCTTCTTTTTTCCAGAGCTCATCCTGCCGGTGATAAAAATAATTTATGTACAGTGCAGTTAATTCTTTTTGTGAATGCTTATCCAGGTTTTTAAAGGAAGAGGTATCTTCCATCGAAATACGAAAATGAAATTCCTGTCCGCTTGAATTGTCCACTTCAAATAAGATAACATTACTGATAAGATCGTACAGGCCCTGCTTAACCTTGTTATCAAAACTTTTATCCGTTTTAAAATAAGCCTCAACCTTACGTTGGGTATTAAATTTTTCTTTAAGTGCAAACCCATCGAAAAAATTTTTCTTCACGGCATCTTTTTTATCTCCAAAAAGTTCAATCAGTATTGAATCTGTTATATATGGCTGGGTGTAACGTTGCCTTTCGTAAGTAATATTTTTTGCAAATAATTCATTTATAGAAACCGGGATAGCAGGATTAAACCTGCCCAATATGCCTTCTACCGCATTAGCGGGTATGCTCCAGATGCGGAAAAATCCGAGTATATGATCAATACGGAAAGCATCAAAATAATTACTCATCTGCTCAAAACGCTTGCGCCACCAGGTAAAATTATCTTGTTGCATGGCGTGCCAGTTGTAAGTAGGAAAACCCCAGTTTTGGCCCTTTGCTGTAAATGCATCGGGTGGTGCGCCTGCCTGCTCATCCATGTGATACAGGCCGGGTTCAATCCATGCATCTACACTGATGCGGCTGATGCCAATGGGTATATCACCTTTAATGATGATGCCATTTTTATGTGCATATCCTGTTGCATCTTTTAACTGCAGGTGCAGGTGAAATTGTGTAAAATAATGGATTGCAATTTCATCATAATGCTTTTGCAGCGGGCTAACCAGTTCCTGCAAATCACTTTCGTCATAAACCCCATGAGATTTCCAGTCATTAAATTCAGCCGTTTTATATTTATCACGCAGGTAAGCAAAAGCTGCATAAGGCTCCAGCCAGTGGCGGTTAAGTTCAAAAAAAGTAATGTACACCAGATCATCCCGAAAGCTATCTTTTTTTAGTTCGAACAACTCCCTGGTTGCAGCAATTTTAATTTTCATTACTGCTTCATAATCCAGCTCGGCAAGTTCATTCAATTGCTTTTGTTGTGATGACAGTGAAGTAACAACTGCAGCGTTTTCTTTACCCGCAACAGTTTCCAGGTTTAATAACAGCGGGTGTAAAGCAAAGGCTGATATGGCTGAATACGGGTATGAATCTTTCCAGGTGTATGTAGCAGTAGTATCATTTACCGGCAGTAACTGGATCATTTTAATACCGGTTTTTTTAGCCCAGTCAACCAGCAGTTTAAGATCGGTGAACTCGCCGGTGCCAAAACTTTTTTTACTGCGTAAGCTAAAAACCGGGATGGCTACCCCCGCGGCTTTCCAGGTTACATTATTCAGTTGTGCAAATCCATCATGAATAATGGTAATGGTATCTTTTCCATCTTCATTTATTAATACCCGGTTATTCCCGTCTTCAAACCTGGTAAATTTATTATCGCTGTAATTATAAATTCCATATTTATATCCCAGCGGGAAAGGGGAATTACCAAGGTCAAGTTGAATCGTCCACCAGTTATCATTTTTTGTAAGCAACAAAACATTTTCCTTATCCCAATCATGTAAGGCAGCAGATGAACCGCTGATGCAGACAACTTCATTTTGCTGCAGCACAGGTGCTTTTATCCTGAACTCATGAGTATAGTTTTTTCCCCCTCCAGGAACGGTGTGCAGTTTATTTTTAGGCGTTTTTTTTGCTGGATTGTGTTTAAGCAAAACATCGGTAAAAGCCGAAGTAAAAAAAGCATTTTCAAATTCGCCGGCATAATTCCAGGTATCGGAAAGTACAATTTTTGATACATCAATTTTATCGAAATCAATAACCCGGTCATTTCCAAACTCGGTAACCTGGTCCCCGTTCACATCCTGCAATATATATTTATAGCTAACAGGTTCCAGCAGGTCTTTATCAGCAAGTTCAATGCTGCCATGCCACAACTGATCGTTTAAATAAGTGAGGGGAAGGGCATTGGCAATATCATCATTACCCAGTACAGCAGTATTGCCGGTTACAAAAAGGCTTTGACCAAATTTGGTTGAATAACGCAAATAAAAATGTAAGATCATCCGAAAGGGTTAAGAAACGGCAATATAACACTTTACAGAAAAAATTTAACATACAATCTGTAAAATACAGCATGTATTGAAAATTGTTGCACGGTTTCTAACCTTTAAAAGTTCATTTTAATTTAAAAATACCTTACTGAAAGTTGACAACCCTTTTGCTGCTGCAATTTTAAATACATACAAAATGCGCAGATAAAAAGTTCTGCCTTATATTTGCAAAAATAATTAAAATGGAAACAACCAAAAAGAAAACAGGACTTTACTGGGTATTATTTTTAATCTCTGTTGCTTTGTTCTTTATTGTACTTTTTTCACCATTTGGCTCTTATGTGTCAATGGTTTTGCCTTTTAATGTTACTTTTTTTGCTTTGGCGCTCGATCTGTTGTAACCCGCGTTTTACAAGCTTTATATGCCATTCGCCGTGGGCGAATGGCTTTTTTATTAAAGCAGGCAGGTTAGATTTTTCAGTTAGGAATCACAAAATCGGGGCGGCTTATAAACCTGCTGATAAATTTAAACCTAATGTTACTGTTTAATTCTACTTTCCACCCTTTCATTTGCCCGTTTACACGTGGAAAATAATATCCTTTCAGTTCAACAGTTCCAAATACAAGGTTTTCGTTGCGGGTTCGTACGCCACCGCCAATGGCTGTAAAAATATCACTGTGCTGAAAATTATTTTTAGAGGGTTTAAGCAGTATTGCATCGCCAAAAACAAAGGGTGCAAATCTAAATCCCAACACTTTTGTAGTATTATAAAAAACAGATTCTGCTTTTATGGTTGCCCTAAAATCGGAATTAAGTACACCATTACTAAAATAGGGCAATCCAAAATCGCTGTTTAAAAATAAAGGAGTATTTAAAACCTGGTTTGCCTGGGCAGTTATACCTGTACCCATAAATACCCGGTTATACCAATTGCTGCTTAATTTTCGCAGGCGTGTAAAATGCTCTATGTTTAATAAAATATCAATATCCTCCAGGCGCTTTTTACGATAATACGCACCAACTCTAAGCGTATAATTTATATAAAGCCCCTTCTTACGAAAATTGGCCAGTGACATATCAATGCCCATATAGGGCCTTTTAATATTTTCTTTTATAAAATAACCTTCATTTTGTTTTGCAGAATAACCGCCTGCTAATGCTATAGAAAACCCTTCGGGCACATCTTCGGTACGGCCAAAACCATATATAAAATTGGTTTTGTAAAATACCTGTCTAAAAATATTTATTGATGCAAGTATGGCTGTAGAATTTGTATAGCCATAATTAAATGTGTCCTTATATTTAGATGGCATTTCAATAAAACGTAGTTTAAATGGCCGTAATGCTACAAATTTATGCACCCTTATTTCTTTATTTTCATACAGCGATCGTTTACTATCAAGGCTGTAGCCAAACCACGCATCTATATTGTAATAACTGTATTTAACATTGGTTTTGTATAAAGAGTCGGTATCATAAACATTTCTTGTACGCTGGTAGCTCCATTCCAAAGCGCCCGTAGTTGGCACATACGGGGTAACCAGGGGTTTTTCTATCCGGGTATAAATAACACTCTCCTGGTTGCGGCCACTGCTAAAAGCATATTTATAATCCTGGTAACCCGATACCCAATCAATGAAAGAGCCGCCGATATTGCGTCTTATCAATTCTCCGCCAAAACCTGTTTGCGGCGACCTGGGTTTTTCGTGATAGGCGCTGAAGAGGATACGGGTTCCGCTTCCCAGAAAATTTTCTTCCCTTATTTCTACTCTGCCTTTGTTTGTATTGTTGATGTTAAGTTTTCCGCCAATTGAAAACACGTCTTTAGTTAATATCACCACATCTACGGAGTCGGTACTGCCTTCGGCAAAGTCAACCAGTATCCAGGCATCTTTAACAAAAGGTAATTCACGTAAATATCTTTCGTTATCGGCAAGCAGGTACGGAAATAACAGGCTTCCTTCTTTAAAAAAAAGATTATTTTTTATTACATTATCAGATGTGTTTTTATGAAACAGTGTGCCTGCCCTTATAGCAAAGTTATTTTTTTGCTGTGCTGTGTCGGCAAAATTAAATCCAATTCCCAGCCTTATGGTTTCAATTTTGCGGATGATCTTTCCTTTATATTGTAAAAAAGGATTTTCAACTTTAACAGGAGCTTCATCGGGTGCCGACCTGGAAATACTTTTACCAAACCGGCCAAGCATTCCCTTTTTTTTAGCCAGGAAAAAAGTATCGCTTTTACCAGGGCTTTGCTGTCCTGATATAGTTTTATGAAAGAAAATAAAAGCTGAAAATAAAATAAATATGTAAAGTTCCTTTTTTATCATAGATACATAAAAAATATAAATAAAGATATTGAAATGAGTGCAAAACAATCTGTATGCTGTTATACAAAGAGTTTGCCAAGTAAACGGATATCGTTATCTGAAATTTAACCCGTTATTACCACTTAAATCTTTTTTTCTTACATAATTATCACAATAGGACATATTTGGCACGGTAATGCTATAGTACAGTTTAACTAAAAACATTTTTTATGAAAACTATAAAATATAAACTTGCAGGTTTAGTAACGTCTTTTCTTTTAACAGCTTTTATGGTTAGTACAGCTTTAGCCCAGCCAGCACATGCTAAAGCATACGGTAAACATAAATATTATTACTATCCCGCATCCAATGTGTATTATGATGCCGGCCCCCGCTTATATTATTACAATGCAGGCCCTTCCTGGAAGAGTGTAAACGTTTTACCCCCTACATTCAGTATAAATACCGGAGCACCCAGGTACGTGGTATATTATGATGGGCCCGAGGTTTGGCGGGACAATCAAGTGCATGTAGTAAAATACAAAGCTTATAAAAATAAACCCATGAAATATAAAAAGTTTAAAAAGCATGGTAAAGAAGATTAATAAAAAGAAGCATTGAATTCTTCGCCCTATTAAAATGAATATCATAATCCCCATTGATCATCCTGGTAAAATTTATTTACCGGGATGTTTGATTTTAGGCTGGCCTGAACCCCGTTATAATATTGAGAGTCTTTTATAAATATAGTTTTATTGAAACAGGTTTAACAACAAGCAGGGCTTACCCGGTTTGAAGTAAGGATAAAAAATTTATCAACATACAAATTAAGGAAGAACAAACTGAAAGTGCTTTTGATATCAGTTAATGATATGCACAGCAACCCATTTATTTATTGATGAACAATGGTAGCCTGTAAAACTTCGAGGTGTTTTCTCAAAAGCTCCCTGGTATCATTATCAATAAGTTTACCATCGGCATCAAATTTCTTTTGCGCTAATGATACAAATACTTCAAACTTATTAATATGCGGCATTTTTAAAGTTGTAAATACAGGCAAAAATGCCAGTTGCATACGTACAGTTCCCCATTGCCCCTGTGTGGCGCCCATTAATGAAACATGTTTACCTATTAAAGGAGAATCTTCGCCTCTTGATGCCCAGTCAATTGCATTTTTTAAACCGCCTGGTATTGAATAATTATATTCGGGAGATACAATTACAATACCATCTGCACCCGCTAAAACTTCTCTGAATTTTTTAACTGCTTCGGGCCTGGCTGCCCTTGCGGGAATATCAAGGTCGCCGTTATAAACCGGGATATCGGCGATAGAGAGGAATTCCATAGTTACGGAATTTGGTAAAAGCTCGCTGGCAGCTTTAAGTAGCATGGTATTAAAGGATCCTTTTCGCAAACTTCCGGAAATGCCAACAAGTTGTATAGCTTTTTTCATTGCAGTTAATTTCTATTGCATGTGGCAAAAATTGTTCCACATTATGGTAAAAAGCTATTTACGTTTTATTAGTAGCTGTAGAAAGCCGGCATTAATAATACCTAAAATGGCAGAGCCGTTAAAAATGATTACGTTATAGCAAATGAACAAATTAATTTGCGCCATAAAATACTCTTTGCTCAGGGGTTAGCGGCTGCAGATTATTGGTTTTTAAAAATTGGGAAAGCGGCATGTTAAGCTTCCATAAAAAGGCATGTTTATCGGCAGATCCTGTTAAAACCGTTTTTCCATCCGGTGAAAAAGCCACCACAAGCACTGCTCCGGTATGCAGACTCATATCCTGCACAACATTTCCTTTCAAATCCCAAACTGTTGCGGATTTATCATTTGATCCCGTTAAAATGTATTTTCCATCAGGTGAAAATGCTACAGATGTAATTACCAGGCTATGCCCTGTAATCTCCAGTATAACTTTACCATCTTTATTTAATAACCTGGCTTTATCGTCCGATCCGGCCGCCGTAACGATATACTGGCCATCAGGCGATAACGCAAGCGCCTTAACTGAGGCCGAACCGTTTTTAAACTCATTAATTTTTTTGCCCTGCAGGGTCCATTGTATAACTGTGGAATCCATGGAACCGGTAACCAGTGTTTTACCGTTTGTTGAAAAAGCAACACAGGTAATTTCTTTAAAATGGCCTTTTAGTTGAATGTAGTTTGCATTCTTCAGCTCCCAAAGCCTTGCAATATTTACATCATAAGCAGCCAGTAAACTGGCTCCATCAGGTGAAAAAGCTAAGGCATTCACTTTTCTATTTGCGTACCTGTACGTTTCAACAAGCGTTCCCTGCAGGTTCCAAACCCTTATACTTCCATCTGCATAACCTACTGCTATTTTTTCTCCTGCCGGTGCAAAAGCAAGCGTAGTTACAGCAATGGGGGCATCTTCAAAATCACGGATCCTGTTTCCTTTTACATCCCATAACCTGGCTTTATTAAAGCCATAACTGGTAAGTAACAATTTGCCATCAGGTGAAAATGCAGCAGCTTTAATACCATTTAAACTATCATAAAATTGCTGTAAAAGCTGTGGCTTTATACCCCACCAACGCAGGCTGCCATCCATAGCACCTGTTAATGCCGATGCCCCATCGGGCGTAAAAGCCACTGCTGAAATACCTGCAGTTACGCTTTCGCTGGTACTGATAAAATCCTGTAAAACAACCCCATTCAAATTCCATAAATAAGCGTGGTTATTAGCAGCCCCTGTTAAAAAAGATTTTCCATCCGGAGAAAAGGCTACTGTATATATCCCAAATGCCGCATCCACTCTTAGCTCTGCTTTTCCATCAAAATTCCATAAAATGGCGGTTCCATCTAAACTGCCGGTTAGTAATTTTTTACTGTCGGGCGAAAAAGTAAGAGACATAATATAAGTTGAATGGCTTCTGAATTGTAAAATTCCCCTGCCCGCTAAATCCCACATTATTGCAGATGAATCAAAAGACCCTGATGCTATGTATTTTCCATCAGGAGAAAAACAAACAGCTGAAACAGGGGCAACATGGCCCCTGAACGGGGCATCTGCCTGCAGGCCGGTTGCAATATCCCACAGTCTTACTGTATTATCATTACCGCCGGTTAAAACCTTTTTACCATCGGGCGAAAAGGCAACAGAAAAAACTTCGCTTTTATGGCCTGTAAATACCTTTAGTGTATTTCCTTTAAGATCCCAAAGACGTGCCGTTCTATCTGCCGATGCTGTCAAAACGCTTTTACCATCAGGCGAAAAAACTACATTGTATATCTCGCCGGTATGGCCTTTAAATTCCTGCAGCACATTGCCAGCCGTATCGTACATCACCGCTTTATTTCTTTCTGTTGCCATTATTCGTTTGCCATCACCCGAAATGGCAATGGAATACAAAGTAGTATCCTGCCTGGAAATAATGCGGTAAAAAGAATTAAGACTATATAATTTTTGAGCATAGGCTTCCGTAGTTGAATCATTATCTTTTAGCATTGATTCCTGTACCAGGCGCAAAGCCAGCGTAGGGTCCTTTTCTTCCTGTATATAGCCATTCAGGTACAGGGAGTATCCCTGCGATATTATTTTTTCTTTATCAAGGTCCTTATTTAAACCTACCAGCCCAATGATGGCCAGTACAATAATCAGGGTAATTAAAAACAAACCCGACAGGCCATATATTAAAAACCGCTGTTTTTGTTTTGAACTGCGTTCTTTTTCTTGTTTAGAAAGCCAGTCTTTTTCACTTGCGTATAAATAATTGAGGTAATAATCAGATCCCTTCCGGTACCTGTCGGCCCAGGCAGCCACGGGTTTAAATTTTTTATTCCACTCCAAAGCAATTTGTAATTCGCTGCCCGATAAAAAATCTTTTTTATTTTTTCGGTACAACTCAGCAGATTCGGCAAGCTGCAGGTAAATGGCGGTTGACTCTCCTTCCTCATCTACCCATTTGCCAAGCGCATCCCACTGCCGTATAAGGCTCTCGTGGGATATATCAATGATCTTATCGCCGGTTTCACCGGCAGGGCTTATGATAAGAAACGATCTTTTGTCCTGAATAAAAAGCTGTATTATTTCAAGCAGTTTGGGCTCTGGTGTACCGGTGAGCTCTGCCAGTTTACTCAGTAACACCTGCCGCCTTATTTTACGGCCATTATCATCTATAGTAGTGAGTGCCTGAAATATTTTTTTTGTAAGCAACAGGTCATTTTCGCTCATCCCTTTAAGCGCCTCATCTGCATGGTTGCTAAGCGCTTTTTCAATACCACCAATGCATTCATAATCTTCCATATCCACCATGCCGCTTTTATTTACGTTCATTTCAAAATCCCAGATACGCATTAAAGCATGTTGCAACAGTGGTAATTCATCTTTTACTTTACCCAAATCGTTAAGCAGTTTGCTGGTAAGCACGGGATCTATTTTACCGCCATATAAAAGTGCCGGCCCTTCAATAACAGTTTTTAACTGCACCCGGCTTATTCTTGGTACCAGGTACTGGCTTTGATTCATGGCTTCGGGCAGGCCATAAAATTGTGCACAGTCTCCAATAAAATCGCTGCGCATGGTTATTACAACATAAAAAGGTATTTCCGGCTGCCGGGTAAGCTCAAGCATAATGTTTACAAAATCTATCGCCTCGTCTTTTTTATTAACATCGTCCTGGTTCATAGCAAAGCGAAACAGTTCTTCAAACTGATCAACCAGCAGAAAAAAATTATTTTTTTTCTCTTTTATAACCGGTAATATCCTTTGCAGCAATGCATCGGCACCCTGTTCCTTAGTTTGCTGTAACAAAGCGGCAACATCTGCTCTTGTTGCTGCCGGTTCTATCTGCAATAAAACAGATTCTGTAAGATTGTATAAAGGGCTTTGGCCGGGTTTCATGATGGAGATAAACCAGTCGTCGCTGTCATCAATAAGATAACCGGCTTTTAAAGCAGGTATTAAACCTGCCCTCAACAACGAAGATTTACCCGAACCCGAACTGCCAACTACGGCTACAAAATGGTGCTGGTGCAGGCGCTGCAACAACTCAAGCGACTGATCGTTACGGCCAAAAAATAAAATGCTTTCATCTACTTCAAAAGGGCGCAGGCCAATATATGGATTGCCGGAATCTTTTTTCATGCAGCCTCTGTTTTTAGATCCACCACAAATTGCTTCAGCGCTTCATTATCAAATTGCTGGTAATTGCTGCTGTCAATAACACGCACTTTTAAAAATTTTTGATTGGGAAAGATGTTTGCATCTGCTTTATGCGGTGGGGCCATATACACAAAAAGTTCTTCTATTGAATATTCATTATTGATGATGAGCTGCATGGCTGCATTGATGCGCTCCCTTACCCACTCTTTGCTTACGCTGCCATACAAAAAAATAAGTTTGCGTACCTGGCTTAGCCGCTCCCCCAGGTAATCAATATTTTTTCGGGGATCATCTTCCTGTGGGTTAATAAAGGGCTGAATCTGGTTTTCGAGCAATGCCTTACCCAATTCAAGGGCATACATCTGGTCGTTAAAATGTGTATCCAGCAAAACAGATAGCTTACCTTTTTCTGTTTTTTTCTGTAACTGCCGGGTACGCTGCTGCTCTGCAAAATCTATTATCTCCTGGCTAAGATTGCCTTTATTGCCACGCACAAATTCATATTTTTTAGCCGATGCTTTCCCGCTTTCCAGGTCCTGTAAAAATAAGCGGTACTTTTCTTCTTCCACTGCAGCCAAATCAATATCTGCCGGCACCCAAATCATTTGTGTTTTATCCGATTTAAGGCCCAGTTCGGCCTGTTGCTGGGGATACCATATTTCCGGAGCGCCAATAATTTCACGGCCGGGGTAAGCATCAAGCAGGTGTATGGCCAGGTTTGTTTTTTGCAATGCTTCCCCTACTGCTGCATCGTGTGCGGCGGCTTCTTCAGGAGGCGGTACGCCGCCAAGCACTTCAAATCCCTTTTTTTGCAACTCTGCAATAACCCGTTTGCGTGAAGTACGCAGGGTATCGGGCACTTCGCCAATAAATATTTTAAAAGAGTCTGTATCCTGCTCCAATTCCGCTGCCGTTAAATCTTTTTTTTCTGGTGCTTCTTTAGGAAAATTTTCGAGGATATTCCATACAGCATCCCGCACATTTTGTAGCTGGGTTCTAAACTCTGTTGACATAGTATCCAGCGTATCTCCAAAATCTGTAGTTTCTTTGGCATCATGAAAAGGGAAACCACTGGTGCCGCTAAGCTCTGGCGGCCATTGTTTAAAAGGAATATTGTTGAGCAGTACATTAATAATACGTGACCTGTCTCCGATACTTAAACCAACTTTTTCTTCGCTGGCTTTTTTATAAAAGGTATCGAGTTCCTGCTTACAATATGGCGATTGAGCATAACCCGGCGACTGCAGGCATATCATAATAGCCGATTTTTTTATGCCGGTTTCTATTGACTGATCAAAGAGTATGCTGCCATCTAATTTTTTATTATCCCACCATATCTTTATTACATCCATGCGTCCATACCGTTTAATCATTAACAGGTTAAGGCTGTTGTAAAATTCTTCTATCCAGCCATTTTTCTGGCCAGATATTTCAAGATTATCAACATGGGCGTAGCTGATAAAAATATCATAATCATATCCCGGAACCATTGCCATAAGCCGATCATTCATTTATGCTGTTAAGTAATAGCCGTTAGCTTCTTTTCTGTAATAAATATACTTAATATAAACTAAGAATTAAAAAAAGGGAAAGAGATGCAGGTAGATGCGGCATTAAAATCGTTGCTGCTTATAAATCCGGGCAACTAAGAAAGATAGTGACGAAAATAAGTTCATCGCTGTTGTTGGCCTGTGTTGCATCAACAGCGATGAGGGGCTTATGTAATGCTGATTGCGGCCAAACCTATTTTATCATCGCCTTATACCTTTCAGTATTATCTGCAATAGCCCAAAAATTGATGATTGCAAAAACAGCAGGAATAGCCAGTTGGCTTGGGTCGAAAGTAAGGTTATGTACTATTATACCAACTATTACAGGAAGAATTACAATAGCGCCCAATGCCCTGGTTTTAGGAATGGCAATTAACAGGCCTCCCAGTATCTCAGTAATCCCAACCAATGGCATCAGCCATTTAATTGTGCCGAATGCGCCAAAAACAATTTTTTGTTCTTCGCTGAGCTCTGGCATGGGCATAAATGGATATAATTTATTAGCGCCAAAAATAATCATGCCCAACCCAAAAAGTGCACATAATACCATTAAGATTTTTTCTTTCATAAGCTTTGTTTTAGTTATCTAAATGTACTTAAATATTTTTATTATTGAACTTTGTGTTTCAACAATTCAATTACTGCAGCTTTATGTAAAAGCCATTAATGATGATGATCATAGAATCATAGACGGAGCAAATCTCAACAACAAAAAATAATTTATTTTCCGCCTGCAAGTGTATATAATTCTTCCGCTTCCAGGGCCAGCCGCAGCTCATACATTTTTTTCTCCTCGGCAGCATTGTTTTCTTTATCGCCTGATTTGTCATCATACTTCAAAAGTTTTTCACCCATAAAATGAAATTCTTTTCCGGGAAGGTTTTCATCTTTGTTCTCATTACTTAATCCTGAATCGGAAATGAACGCAAAGAACATTTTACCATTGTTATAGTAAAATTCTTCTGAACGCTGGCTGATACCCTGGTAAGGATATAATTTAATTTTACGGATACCTGCGGAATCGGAATACACATCCATTTTAGCCCATTCCTGTTTAATAGATTCATTAGCTGCCGACTTTTTCAGGTCAATTTCTTGCTTAGCATAACCGGAAGCAGCAGCTTCTATAGCTGCTTTCATTTTTTCATTGGCAGCAATCTGCTGGCTGTAATCTGCAGCAGAATCATTTACTGTGCTAACAGAAGTTTGTGTGTTGGTACTTTGTGAAGCATTATCATTACATGCAGCAAAAATCACAAAAGAAATAAGCAGAAGGGCTGCCACCCGTATTTTAGTAATCATAATTTCTTTTTTTAGATAAA
>JANNYY010000528.1:0-4491 GCA_031410355.1 Chitinophagaceae bacterium
GTTAAATTCGGTCTTATTCTTTTTACCAAACCCGTTGGTAATATTCCTGGGCTCTTCAAAGCCGTTAGGGTCTGTTTGCCAGATATCATACACATCGTTGATGTGGAGAATGATGTGCCTGATTATCCCAGCCCTGCAGGTATTATTGGCTGGACGGATAATGACCAATACTTCCTTATTAACGATGTGTATGACATCTGGCAAACAGACCCTAACGGCTTTGAACAGCCCAAAAATATAACCAACGGTTTTGGAAAAAAGAATAAAACCGAATTTATTTATGTAAATCTTGATAAAGAGAAACGTTTTATAAATGCTGATGAAAATATTTTATTGCGCTCGTTGGATAAAACAAGCAAGTTCGGTGGTTTCTATACCAAAAAAGTAAATGAAGTTAGCCACCCGGTATTGTTAACAGCGGGGCCATACAGCTTCGGTAACCCGGTTAAAGCCCTTAAAGCAGAAGAGTATATCGTACAGCGTTCAGATATCAGCAGGAGCGAATTGTATTCATCAGGTGATTTAAAAAACCTTGCCCCGCTAACCGATATTGCCGATCAGCAAAAAGACTATAACTGGGTTACGGTAGAATTAGTTAAATGGAAAATGCTGGATGGTAAAATGAGCGAAGGGCTTTTGTACAAACCCGAAAATTTTGATCCCAAGAAAAAATACCCGGTCATCTTTTATTTTTACGAACGCAATGCCGATGGGTTATATGGATACAGGGCTCCGGCACCCAGTGCATCAACAGTAAATGTTCCGTATTTTATAAGTAATGAATATTTAATTTTTGATCCAAATATTTATTATAAAGACGGCGAGCCGGGTAACAGTGCTTATAACAGTGTGGTTAGTGCTGCAAAATATTTATCAAAAATGCCCTGGGTTGACAGTACCCGTATGGCCCTGCAGGGGCAAAGCTGGGGTGGGTATCAGGTAGCATATCTTGTTACCAAAACAAACATGTTCAGGGCTGCATGGGCGGGTGCGCCGGTTGCAAATATGACCAGCGCTTATGGTGGCATACGCTGGGGCACCGGGTTAAACCGCCAGTTTCAGTACGAGCATACCCAAAGCCGCATTGGCGCAACATTGTGGCAGCGGCAGGATCTTTATCTTAAAAATTCTCCACTGTTTTCAGCCGATAAAATAAACACACCGTTGGTTATTATGCACAATGATGCTGATGGATCGGTGCCTTGGTACCAGGGCATAGAATTATTTACTGCCCTGCGCAGGTTAAATAAAAAAGTGTGGATGCTGGAGTATAATGGCGAAGACCATAACCTGGTGGAGCGTAAAAACCGTAAAGATCTTTCCATAAGGTTAGGCCAGTTTTTTGATTATTATTTAAAAGACGGCAAGCCTGCCAAATGGATAAAAGATGGTTTACCTGCAACAGATAAAGGAAAAGATTGGGGATTGGGGTTGGAGTAGTTTTATGTTTCCAGCATTATTACTGAGCGAAGGCGAAGTAGTATAGCGTCATTCTTTTAAAAAATCTCAGTCAACAGGTTTGCATTTTTAGATAATTAAATTTAAAAATCATGAAACGGATATTTGTATGTTGCATAATTTCTCTTTTATTATTCAGTAGCGCAAGTTCGCAATCTAAACTGGGCGACGTTGCCTGTGTTTATATTACAACAACTAACCTCGATTCTTCTGTTGCTTTGTATGAGAAACTGGGCTTCCCCAAAATCGCATCCAATGATTTTCCTGCACCCTGGGCGCAGGTGAGCGATGGCAGCCTGCTTATTATGCTAAGGAAAGATGCCAATCCGTATATCGGGCTTACCTATTATGCGGCAGATGTTGAAAAAATAGTTGCACAATTAGAGAAAGACAGTATTGTATTTGTACAAAAACCTAAGCCGGGTGATGCTATAAAACGGTATTATATTAAAAGCCCCGACGGATTTAATATTGTACTCTCCAACAATCTTGGGGGATTTGAACAGCCAAAGGGAATAACATTGCTGAACATGAAACCGCAAGACTTTAATGATGCGGAAAAATATCCCAACAAACAATGCGGGGCTTTTGGAGAATTTGCACAACCGGTTACTGATGTTAATATATCTGTTGCTTTCTGGAAAAAATTAGGTTTTAAAACCAGTGCCACCATGAAAGAGCCTTATCCTCATGCAATACTTTCAGATGGCCTTATGATCATTGGCCTTCACCAGACAAATCATTTTACATACCCCGCTGTTACTTATTTTGGCATAAATACAGCAAAAAGAATACAACAGCTTAAAGACAAAGGTTTGCAGAATTTCAGCGAAGCAGCGGGTAAAAATAATATGATTTTAAAAACCTGGGAAGGGCAGCATTTTTTTATTTTTTCTTTGGGCATGTAATTCATAAGCGCTGCACACAAAATTTATACTTTACAAAGTGATTATTTTTAAATTGAACGACCAGCAATTGAATAGTTGTGTATATTTAAAGCTGTGTATTTTTAACCCGCATCATTCACCACTTTAACCAATGTATATGACCAGGCTGATTTTTACCATTTCTCTTTCCTTAATTATTTCCGTTTCTTATGGGCAGGCAAAACTTTTTACAACCCGTGACAGTATAAATATGTTTTGTGATAAAGTGATGCAGGCATTAAAGGAACGAAAATTTTCTGAGGCTATCCAGTTATTCAGGCAAAAATCAGTACTGGATACCAGCACTATAAACAGTATAGATAAAAACCTGAATGATCAGATGATAAGCTACCAGCCATACTATAAAATGATTGTTGAGTATGAGTTTATTGAAGAAAGGGCAATAAAAAATTCAGTAGTACGCAGACGGTATTTACTGAAATTTGAAAATTACTTTCTGACCGTTGATTTTATTTTGTATAATAATAACCGCACAGGCTGGACAGTTTCTAATTTCAATTATTATGATAATCCTAAAGAACTTTTTTAATGATAGGCTTTACAAACTGCTGAAGCATCTTTGCAGTTAAATGTTGTAATCTTTTTTAAAACCGTTTAAATATCTTATGATAAAAATAAGACTCCCTTTATTTTTTTTATTTGCAGCAATATTTTTATATGCCTGCCACGTACCAAAAAATGATAAAGCTGCAGCAGTTTATATGCCCGATTCAAAGGTCTTATACGACAGTATCGTTCACATGGACAGTGTTTTATTTGGCGCCTATAATGTTTGCGACCTGCCAACCATGGCTTCCTGTTTTTCGGAAGACATTGAATTTTATCACGATAAAGGCGGCCTGATGACCAATAAGGACAGTATTATGGCTGCAACAAAAAAAAATATCTGCGGCAAAGTAACCAGGGAGCTCATAGCCGGAAGTATTGAAGTGTATCCCATTGCCAATTATGGTGCCATTGAAATGGGTCAACATTATTTTATAAACAACCAGGAACCCAAACCCGATCATCCGTCAATCGGTAAATTTGTGCATACCTGGAAAAAGGAAAACGGGGAATGGAAATTAACGCGGGTTATCAGCTTACACTAAACATTTTGCAAAAATGAAAATACCTGTTGATGATACGATCAGCCTGGAATTTTTAGAAGAGATTCATGCAGAATCATTATACAATCTTGTGAATGCCAACCGGGCTTATTTAAAAGAATGGCTCCCCTGGGTTGACAGTATGCAAACAGTTGCCAATTTTAAGCAGTACATTATTGATTCAAAAAAACAGGCTGCTGATAAAACAGATTTTGGTTATTCCATCATCATGGATAAAAATATTGCTGGCCGCATAGGCATGCACCGCATTAACCGGCAAAATAAAATTGGCGAAATAGGCTATTGGCTGGCCAATGGTTTGCAGGGCAGGGGTATTATTGCAAAATGCTGCAAAGCTTTGATCAGTCACGGCTTTACGGCGCTCCATTTAAACCGTATTGAAATTAAATGCGCCCTTGAAAATGAGAAGAGCCGGGCCGTTGCCGAAAAACTGCAGTTTAAACAGGAAGGCATATTAAGACAGGCCGAATGGCTGAATGGAAAATTTATAGACCTGTATTTATATGCAATGCTTAAAGAGGATTGGAAGATGTAATGCTGATTTTATTTTTTTATGCGTTCCCTATAAGCCGCCAAAGCTTTTCAATCAATTTTTTGAGAGCGGCAGAGTATATTTGTTTGTCCGGGTTGATTTCTACATAACGGGATAATTTTGCTTTCCCTTCAAGTAAATGATCGGGGTCCGGGAGGTTCGCCCCTTTGTAGAAAGCAAGTTTAAGTCCTTTCTTAGATGGTATGATTGTGCAAATCATTTCAACATATTTTTGTCCGTAACAATAGGCAATCATTCGTGCAGGTAAATCCAGTTGCTCAATAATGCCAGGCAGGGTTGCAAAAAGAATCTCACGCAATTTTAGAGTATGATTATAAACCTCTTCATCGTATTGCGATAAGAAAGCATTTACTTTTGGTTCTGGTAACATTGAATTGGGTTATTTAAATTTTACCTGCTTGTTAAAAGTAAGAGTTGTGTTTTT
>JANNYY010000529.1:0-19646 GCA_031410355.1 Chitinophagaceae bacterium
ACCCCGTTAAGACTCATTAAAATTCCGCCCGTGCCGGTTGCCGTAACATCATTAAAGTTAGAAACAGTTGCTGTAGTTGAATTTAGATATTCGGCCACATTACCACCGGTACCACTTGCATTGGAACGTGCATTAACAAAAATGTTATTCATGATGCTATCAGGCGTTCCAGAGGTCGAATTGCCCAACTTCACAAATGCAAAAGTGGCTACAGTGCCGCTGGCTACGCCTGTTCCACCGATATACACGGTATTATGAACAATATTCATATTGGCCGATGCGCCTTTATAGATCCCATACATATTGGGAGAATTGGTAATAGAAGCGCCTGTGGCATCTATACCGAGGCGAACCATGTTATTTGACATCAGGCCGCCACCGGTATTAAAATTAAATATACCCACTTGCAGGGAGGTGTTTGAAGCGCTTACCAGGCTATGGATGATATTTTTTGAAATGATAGTGTTTCCTGCAGTAGCACTTGCAGGGGGTGGTGTAAGCGGGCAAAGGCCTACAACCGCACCTGCAACCGTTGTATTGGTATTAACCAGGTTATAAATAGTATTTCCTGTGATATTATTTCCACCCGGACCCGAAAGCACATTTGTTGTAAGCCCAACTATAGAAGCTGCATTACCAAAAGACGCATTGGTGCCGTTCGTTGTTAACGTATGAACAGTATTATTTGTTATGATATAGTTACCTGAGGTGGCCGCCTGGCAGTTTATACCAGTCAACGATCCCGTAACACCCACATTGTTTTGTGTTAGGTTCCTGACTGTGTTCCCAGAAACTACCTGGTTCAGCGCATTAGCCAGCGACATTATACCAACAGTGCTGTTATTGGTGGTTTGTTGCATACTATTAGCCACAGTACCACCAACTAAATTGTTGGAAATATTCACCGTAGAACCTGCTACCGTTTGTGTATAAAGAATCCTGAAAGCTACCGATCCCGTACTGGTGTTTGCAACAGTAACCCCCCCAATATTATTATTGGAAATATTAATAGCACAGGGTAGAGCGCTGGTACCAGCAGCCAAAGGAGTAACAATAACACCAGCAGTTGCATTTACAAGCGTAAATGTTATGTTATTGGTTAATGTTTGTGAGCCGATCGTATTATTTGTAATATTTACGTTTCCGCTGGTATGCAATATCAGGCTGTTAAAGGCAGTTGTAGTAGAAGTAGTTACTGCAATATTTTGAATGGTATTGCCGGTAATATTTGAAGCAGTTCCTATGGCAGTTGTAAGGCGAATCATCCTTGCGATCGGGGTTCCTGTTGCCCCACCAGTATAAGTCCATGCTGTACCGCCAGCTAAAGGGGCGGTGCCACCTATAAAGTTATTGGTAATGGTAAAATTATTACCAAATGCTGTTGAAGAGATTAAAATAGCTCCTTCCTCAGTTGACGTTGTCATGGTAAAGATTCTGGCAACCGTCTGGTAAAAACTGTTACCTGTTATCATCCAGTCTGACGCACCCTGTACAATATTAATACCACCACTTAAGGTTGTTGATGCAGCATTAAACCAATCATGGAGGGTACTATTGGAAACTGTATTATTATTATTTTGTGAAGCATAATCCGTAATATTTCCACTGCAATAGATCAAATTGGTAGGGGTACTAACACCATCACGTATATCACAATTATCAATGGTATTATTGCTGTTACCGGTTGGCAGGCCTACGGCATTATTAAAAAATATTACGCCACTTGCGGTTCCGGAATTTACACCGGCGATAGTACAATATTTAAAAGTATTAAACCTTGCACTATTTATCAGTTGAATTGTGTAACCCGTGAGTGCTGTATTGCTAATCGTTAACTGCGATGGGCCCGCACCCCCTGCACGTCCATCAATGGTTATATTACTTCCGCCGTCAAAATTAATTGTACCGGTGGCATTGGCACTGGTGATAGAAAGCGCTGTTGCCCCGGTTTGCGGACGAATGGTAACGCTACCTGTTAACAGGCATGCCGCTGCAGGAAAAACTATTGGAAAAGTTTCCACCGTGCTCAGGTAAGTACTCTGAAGTTCAAATATTACCGGACCCGCAGTTCCGCCTCCAATTGCGGTACTAACTGCAGTTAGCGAAGGGTAAGTTCCTGTGGGGCCTACAGAATAAGTTCCGGCAGGCAGGGCAGTACAAACGGCTGTAATTTGTGAGCCGGCAAGTGCTGTGGATAAAGCTCCTTCGCTTATGGCCTGGATCCTCCAATAATAGGTTGTATTTGGCAAAAGGCCAGACTGAAAACTTGAATAGGGGGTTCCGGTTCCGGCAGTAGTTGTTGAAGCAACCGCACCAACCTGGGTAAACGTAATATTATCAGTGGAACGTAATATAGCAAAATTATATTCAGAGATTGAATTATCGAGCCAGTTCAGCACCATACTTCCAGCGCCCACGGATGTAAAACTAAGTGTAGTTGGTGCAGCAGGTACGGGCGATGAATATTGATATGTTCTTCTGCTGCCATTTGCTGCGGAATTTAAATTAGTTATCGCCCCTGTAGGGTATGTAGGGTTGTCTGTAAACGGAGCAGTAACAGAGTTGCCATTTGTAGAGGATGTTACCCAAGCCAGATTATTTGTTGTGGTATTGGTTGCAAAGCCTATAGCTACTGTTGCATCGCTTGCGCTGGCGGTTGAAGTAATAGACATAGTGCCATACACAAACTCAATAATACCTGTTCTCTCATAAAGCCTTACCTGGTAAGTACCATCATTTGTATATGAACTTGTCCAGAGTAATGTCATATTATTAAACTCTACTACAAGACAACGATTTGGTGCAGTTCCTACAATTTTATAATGAGTTTTACCGGTCGTTCCTGTACCTAGATCAGCTGCAAACGCAGAAATCACAGGTGTAGTGGTTGTTCCTCCTGAAACTACATATGTACTCCCGGATGCTGACGTACCTGTGCTCGATAATGAAACAAGCCCGTTGGTTGTAGCGTTAAACTGTGTATAGCGGTTTCCCATTAACCAAAAATCAAAACCAATAGTGATCGCAGAACCATTCACTCCCTGGTCAACGCTGGGGCCACTGATCGTGGTTGTCCCGGTAGTCATATCTACAACATTGGCACTGAGGTCTAATGCAAGGGAACCCGCAGTAGATGTAGCGAATGCGTAGTTTGCAGTGCTTTGTGCAGTGGTGGCTGCAGCAAACAAAACGGTAAGCAGCAGGAAGTAAATTTTCTTCATAAACAAGGTTTAATTATGTATTGGCAATATCGTTTTTAAAAATGAGGACGTAAGGTATTCATTTTTTGATAAGAAAAAATATTTAACAAAAAAATACTTTAAGCTTGTTAAAAATATTTTATTCGATAATTTTTATATACCCTCCTGTACATTTTAATAAAGAATAAAAAAAACCATCATTTAGGGATGGATTAAAAATTTTATTTTTTTCCTGAAAGAAGCTACAGTTAAGGATTACATGGTGAGTACTTATACCAGCTTTTTCAATCTGTATAAAGTTTTTCCATAGGCACCCTCATCAACATTAACACCTTCACTTTTTTAATAAAGGTTACAAACAAACAAACCGTTTCTGTTTGTTCTATAAAAAATGCTTTTAAATAATATCCTTCTCCGCTAACATTTCTCCCCTTTACCGGATTGAATTTATACCGGTGAAAACTGCCGCCTATCATATTTTAATTTTCCTCAGCAAATGAAATAAATATACCTTCCTCACGCTCTTCTATTTGATATCTTTTTAAAAAATATCCCTCCCCACTTACATTCCTGCCATTTTGAGGATTGAATTTATACCGGTGTAAAGGACAAACAAGATTGCCAGCAGCATCAATATAACCATCGGCTAAAATACCACCGGCATGCGGACATTTTTGTGTACAGGCAAACAGTTGATTATTGTGTTTTGCTATGCAGATTGTTTTATTTTTTATCTCAATTTCGGCGAGGCCGTTTGTGGAAAAATTTATTTCAGCAAGGCTTTCGGCTATTTTATACCAGGTTTGTTTTGGGTTTGCTATCATCGTATTTTATATTCCTTGCAAAGAGGTTAAAGGAGAGAAAGAGGAAGGGGTCTTCTCTTTCATGTCATTTTCTTTACTGAGCCTGTTGAAGTATATAGTCATAGTCTAATAAAAAAACTCCGCTCTGTATGGATACCGTATGCGGTACATTTCCCTTACTTCGTTCAAAATGGTTTGGCGCAGACCATCGAGGTTGGTACGTTCAGTAGCAGATACAAAAACACAATTACCTTTGGTTTCATTTTGCCAGCGCTGTTTTAAATCATTCAATATTTCTGCCTTTACATCGGGCTCAAGCCACTGGTCAAATGCCTGTTCCTCGTACTTATCCATCTTATTAAAAATAGTAATTACCGGTTTATCATTAGCCTTCAGTTCGGCCAGGGTTTTATTTACAACCTCAAACTGGGCCTCGTATTGCGGATGTGATATATCAACCACATGCAGCAACACATCTGCCTCACGTACTTCATCAAGCGTGCTCTTAAAGCTTTCCACCAGGTGGTGCGGCAGCTTGCGGATGAACCCTACAGTATCGCTCAGTAAAAAAGGGGTTTGCTCAAACACCACCTTGCGGGTGGTGGTATCAAGGGTGGCAAATAATTTATTTTCTGCAAAAACATCGCTCTTGCTTAAAATATTCATGAGGGTTGATTTACCTACATTGGTATAACCTACCAGCGCCACTCTAATAAATTCACCACGCTCTTTGCGCTGGGTAAAAGATTGTTTATCTATTTCGGCCAGTCGCTTGCGCAGTAACCCAATTTTATCCTTTACTATCCGGCGGTCAGTTTCAATCTCTGTTTCACCAGGCCCGCGTGTTCCTACACCGCCGCCCTGGCGTTCAAGGTGTTTCCACATGCCTTTAAGGCGGGGCAGTATGTATTGATACTGTGCCAGCTCTACCTGCGTTTTTGCCTGTGCGGTTTTTGCCCGGCTGGCAAAAATATCGAGTATCAGGTCGCTGCGGTCAATTGTTTTTACATTCAGTTCTTTTTCAATATTCTGAATTTGAGAACCTGTTAGTTCATCATCAAATATAACCAGGCTGATATTTCCTTTAAGCAGGATATATTGTTTTATCTCTTCCAGTTTTCCTTTGCCAACAAAAATCTTACTATCGGGGTGCGGTAGTTTTTGTGTAAATCTTTTTACCGCAATGGCACCTGCTGTCTCCGCCAGAAAAGTGAGTTCGTCCAGGTATTCATTCAGCATGGTTTCGGTTTGCTCTTTGTAAACCAATCCCACCAATATGGCGTGTTCTTCCTGCCTGATTATTTTTTTTGTTTCTATCAATGTTATATTTTTTTATACCGCAACGGCAAAGTTTGGTTTTTTTATCAATACAAAAAACAAAAGCGCTCCGTTATTAACCGGAACGCTTAAATGTATAATTATTTTTTACTTATTTATTTACAGTTGCTGTTCCCTGTAACCATTTTTTCATTTCGGGGCATGCTTTAAATTCATCATCTACCAAAATAAAATAAGTCACTATTTTTTTATTAAACCACGCTTCCAGTACGATGTTCTTTTTTTCTTCGAGCGCCCTTTGAGAAACACGGTCATAATCATCTTTTAAATTCTCCCGGTGCGGAGCGGTTCTTGTTTTCAAATATACAATACGTACGCCTTTTTTCCCTCTTTCATCAACATATTCCACAGCGTGAGAGTATTGACCTACTTTAAGATCTTTAAGCTGTGCTACCAGGTCTTTGTCAAGCTGGTCAATGGTTACATAAGTACTCCCGTCTCTTCCGGTGATTTGGCCTGCTGTAAATTTATGAGCATCGTCATCGCTGTATTTGGCAACTGCAGTACCAAAATCCATTGTACCGGCAATTAATAAAGCCCTAACAGAATCGAGTTTATCAATACCGTCTTTTATTTCATAAGATGTAACCTGTGGTATCATTAATAAATGTCTTACTGATGCATCATCCCCTGCACGGCTTATCAATTGCATAATGTGATAACCAAACTTAGTTTTAAAAGGATTGGATACCTGCCCCGGTTTTAATGTAAATGCTTTGCCCAGCCAAACCGGATCAAGTTCTTTTGAATACCTGTTTACATCATATTGACCGCCGGTTTCTTTGCTGCCCGGATCCATGGTATAAATACTGGCCAGTGATGCAAAATCTTTTTTGCCCGATTCAATCTGTTCTTTAAACTCTTTTAATTGCTGAATAACATACTCTTCTGCATCACGCTGGGCTTTGGGATACAATATGATCTGGCTTATCTCTACTTCACTTTCGTACAGCAATAAACTGTCTGTTGGAATTTTATTAAAGTATTCATTTACTTCTTTGGGTGTGATGCGTACATTGTCCACCACTTTATTTCGCATGGCTTTGGCAAGCTCCTGGTCACGTATGGGTTCTCTAAAATCTTCTTTAAGCTGGTAAATGGTTTTGCCGGCTACTTTTTCCAGTTCTTCTTTAGATCCAAACTGGCCAATAAATTGTCGTATTTTGTTGTCAATGATGGTTTCCACTTCTTCGTCTGTTACAGGAAGTGAATCTTTTTCGGCCTGTAAAACCAGGGCCTTAATACCCATGGCCTGCTCAAGCACCATGCACCTGCCATTTGCAGGCACTTCAACATTCTGGCGCTGCATATCAATTATACTGTTGTCAATATCACTTTTTAAAATGATCTTATCGCCTACAACAGCAACAATTTTATCGGCTATAACTGGTTTGGGCTGACTGTTTTGAGCGAATGATGCAAAAACAAAAACAAAAGCTGCAATAAAAAACAGTAAATACTTTTTCATGAAAATAATTTTAATCCTCGTGTTCTGTAAGTTTGGCTTAAGCAGAACAGTGCCAAAAATAACCCACTGTTTTATAACCCTGCTTTCAGGGCAGTTCATTTAACAAAAGATTCGGAGAACAGCTTTTAGCTCTTAGCTTTTAGCCATTAGTAGAAAAGCTGGCTAAAGGCTGATAGCTAAAGGCTTCTTATAGCGTTCTCTTCACTTCAATCTCTTCAAAGGCTTCCACTATATCGCCAACTTTTATATCGTTGTAGTTTCTTATTGTTAAACCACATTCCATGCTGGATGTAACTTCTTTTGCATCGTCTTTAAACCGTTTTAAACTACCCAGTTCGCCGGTAAAAATTACAATGCCATCACGTATCAGCCTGATGCGGTTATTTCTTGCCATTTTACCATCCAGTACAAAACATCCTGCAACGCTGGCCTTATCAAACTTGTACACTTCCCTTATCTCTACATTGGCCAGTATTTTTTCTTCAACGCCCGGCTCAAGCATACCTTCCATCGCACTCTTAATTTCTTCAATAGCGTTGTAAATGATAGAATATAATTTTATCTGGATGGCTTCCTGCTCGGCAAGTTTTGCTGCCTGCATGGAAGGCCTTAAGTTAAAGCCAATAATAATAGCATCCGATGCATTTGCCAGGGTAACATCACTTTCGGTAATGGCACCAACGGCTTTATGAATTACTTTGATCACAATTTCAGGGGTACTTAATTTTTGTAAAGAGTCACTTAATGCTTCTACCGAACCATCCACATCACCCTTAATAATTACATTTAGTTCTTTAAAGCTTCCCAATGCCAAACGCCTTCCTATTTCATCAAGTGTAATATGTTTCCTGGCACGCATTCCCTGCTCACGTAAAATCTGGCCACGCTTATAAGCATTGCTCCTGGCATCGCTTTCGTTTGCATATACTTTAAAAGTTTCACCCGCCTGTGGAGCGCCGTTTAATCCTAAAATTAAAACAGGGGTTGATGGTGGCGCTGCTTCTTCACGCTGGTTACGCTCATTGTACATGGCTTTTACTTTACCAAAATTCTGCCCCGATACGATCATATCTCCAACCCTTAGAGTTCCATTTTGAACAAGAATGGTGGCTACATAACCCCGCCCTTTATCAAGCGTTGCTTCAATTACAGTTCCGCTTGCCTCCCTGTTTGGATTGGCTTTTAATTCAAGAATATCTGTTTCCAGTAATATTTTTTCCATCAGCAAATCAATATTCTGCCCGCTTTTGGCACTTATTTCCTGGCTTTGGTATTTACCGCCCCAGCTTTCAACCAATACATTCATACCAGAAAGCTGCTCTTTGATCTTTTCAGGATTGGCCCCGTCTTTATCCATTTTATTAATGGCAAATATCATGGGCACATTGGCCGCCTGGGCATGCGATATGGCTTCCTTTGTTTGCGGCATCACAGCATCATCGGCAGCAACAACAATTACTGCAATATCAGTAACCTTGGCGCCACGTGCCCGCATGGCCGTAAAGGCTTCGTGGCCCGGCGTATCTAAAAAGGCAATATGCCTGCCATCTTTTAAAGTTACTTCATAAGCTCCTATATGCTGTGTAATACCACCGGCCTCACCGGCAATTACATTTGTGTTGCGTATATAATCCAGCAGGGAGGTTTTACCATGATCTACGTGACCCATAATGGTAACAATGGGAGCTCTTGGCATAAGATCGGCCTCATCATCTTCATCTTCAATATCCAGTTCTCCTGCATCTTCCACGCCAATAAATTCTACTTCAAAATTAAATTCACTGGCTACCAGTTCAATCACATCTGCCTCCAGGCGCTGGTTAATAGAAACCATAATACCGAGGCTCATACACTTACTGATAACATCTGCAAAGCTTACTTCCATTAAACCGGCCAGCTCACTAACAGAAATATATTCAGTTACCTGCAGCTTGTTACTTTCTTCTCCGCCCATGCCTGCCTGTTCAGCATGTTCATCCCTTTTGGCTTTACGGTATTTTGCTTTTAAGCTTTTTCCCCGTCCGCCGGCTCCTGATAATTTAGCCTGTGTTTCTTTAAGTTTATCCTGAATTTCTTTTGCATCAATTACTTTATCTTCCCTGCGCCCGGTTCCGGTGCCTGGTGCACCTCCCCTGTTGTACTTACCTGCAGCACCTCCTCCCGCCCTGTTAGATGCTCCGGTTCCTGTAGTACTTCCGCCCGGCCTTCTGTTTTGCATACCCGGTGCTCCGCCTCCCTGTTGCTGACCGCCGGGTTGGTTACCCTGTTGGCCTCCCGGATGACTGCCCGGTTTCTTTTCCATTGGAATACGCTTACGCTTGCGCTTTTCGTCGTTTCCATTTTTCTTGGGCCGGGTATCATTATCAACAGGTAATTCAATTTTACCCATGATCTTTGGACCCAATAATTTTTTTGCCTTTATATTCTCAATAAGGGGGGCTGCATCTTCTTCTTTAACCTCTTCAGCTTTTACTTCAACAGTTTTTATCTCGGCGGCGGCTTCTTTTATCTCTTCTTCTTTTTTACCCTTTTGTACTTCTGCCGGTTTTTTTACTTCTGTTTTTTCAGTCTGTTTTGACTCTGCAGGCTTTGCAGATTTTTTTGGCCTGGTTGAAGAATCTATTTTATCCAGGTCTATTTTATCCACCACTTTTGGTGTTTCCAATTCAGGTGCTTTAACCTTTGTTAATGTTGATGCAGGTATTTCAGCCTCCTTAACTTCTTGCTTTATTTCTTCTTTTACAATTTCTTTTACCGGTTCAATCACTTCGGCTGCAACAGTTTCTGCCGGTTTTTCTTCTTCAACCGGTTTTGGTTTTGTTTCTTTTTTAGTAAAAGAAAGGTCCTGCTCATCTTTCTTCTTCTTGGGTTCGTTTGCCGTTGCGCCTTTAGGAAGGTCTATCTGCATTGCTTTTTCATGTGCAACCTTATCCTGCTGAAACTCCGACTGCAAAATACGGTACATGGTCTCCGATAATTTTGTAGAGGGCTTCAGTTCTTCACTAATACCCTTAGACACAAGAAAATCTATCAAGGTATTTGTACCTATATTAAATTCCTTGGCCGCAGCCATCAACCTTGGTGTATTTACTTCTAACATTCGTTTTTTTATTTGCCCGTTTTCAAAAAACGGGCTAATTTTTCTTTTTAGTGTTCTGAATAATCCTTCGCCGTAATGGAAAATCCTGTTCTTATTCTTTTCCAAATTCTTCTTTCAATATTCTTCTAACTTCTATTATTGTTTCTTTTTCAAGGTCTGTTCTGCGTTCCAGTTCTTCTTCTGTTAATTCCAAAACCGAACGTCCTGTATCGCAACCTACTCTTTTTAACTCATCAATTATCCATGGTTCAATTTCATCGGTAAATTCATCCAGGTCAATATCAAATTCTTCAACTTCGCCTTCATTATCACGGAAAACATCAATTTCGTAACCTGTTAATTCGCAGGCCAGTTTAATATTTACACCCCTGCGGCCAATGGCCAGCGATACCTGGTCGGGTTTTAAGTAAACATTGGCGTGCATTTTTTCATTATCCAGTTCCATACTGGTGATCTTGGCCGGCGTTAATGAACGCTGAATCAGTAACTGGGTATTACTTGTCCAGTTTATTACATCAATATTTTCATTTTTTAATTCCCGCACAATACCATGAATACGGCTGCCTTTCATACCTACACAGGCTCCAACCGGATCAATCCTGTCATCATAACTTTCTACTGCCACTTTTGCCCTTTCTCCGGGGTCACGTACAATTTTCTTTACAACTATCAGGCCGTCAAAAATTTCGGGCACTTCAATCTCTAATAATTTTTCGAGAAATGCCGAACTGGTTCGTGATATAATAATAACAGCCTGGCTGTTTTTAAGTTCAACTTTTTTTACAACGCCTCTTACACTTTCGCCTTTTTTAAAATAGTCGGTTGGTATCTGTTCGCTTTTGGGCAATAGCATTTCGTTACCTTCCTCATCTAATAACAATACTTCTTTTTTCCACACCTGGTAAACTTCGCCACTCACAATTTCACCAACACGTTCTTCGTATTTTTTTATCAGGATATTTTTCTTGAGATCGTTGATACGTGCTGCCAGTGTTTGTTTGCCGGCTAAAATGGCACGGCGGCCAAACTCTTTCTGTATATCAACTTCTTCGTACAACTCTTCCCCAACCTGGTAATCGGGTTCAATTTTAATAGCATCTTTATACTCAATTTCAGTAAGGGGATTGTACAGGTCATCGTCATCAACAATAGTACGCCTCCGGAATATTTCCAGGTCACCTTTTTGATCATTAACAATAACATCAAAGCATTCGTCGCTGCCGTATTTTTTACGGATAAGTGTTTTAAACACATCCTCCATAACCTTCATCAACGTAGGACGATCAATGTTTTCTGCATCTTTAAATTCCTGAAAGGAGTCAATCAAATTAATACTTGCCATATTCCTATCCGGCCTCACTTTATTGCCCCGCCGGGGTTGGGGGTTTATTTAATAATTAAAACTTTATCTGAACTTTTGTTTGTTTTATATCGGTAAAGAATATTTCATCGGCTTTTAAAACAGCCTTTTTGCCCTTTCCCTCTGTGTATTCAATGGTGATTTTTTCTTCGGTTGCTTCTGTAAGTTTCCCTTCTTTTTTTACTTCATCATTGGTTATCACTTCCACTTCTCTTCCCACATTTTTTTTGTACTGTCGTAAAAGCTTTAAAGGCTCGTCTAATCCGGGGCTGCTAACCTCAAGCGAAAAATCACCATCGGGATACATATCCATTTCTTCCATAATCTTATATAGTGCCCGGTTTATCTTTATACATTTTTCTATACCCAGGCCGCTATCTGCATCTAAATATATTTTAAAATTGTTGGTAGGTTTTATTTTTATGGAAACCAGAAAAATATCGTCATTCAACAATGGTATAATCAATTTTTCAACCGCCTGTATTTGTGTTTCCTGAGTCATGATAAAAGAAGAAGGGAACGCCACCGTTCCCTTCCATTGCATCTTTGTCTGGTGCAAATATACAGGAAGCCACTGTAATTGCCAAAATGTATATCGCTTATCTTTATTATTATACTATTACTAAATTTTAACAGGGTGGCATTTAATTGATTGATAACTTTGCGCTATGAATATAATAAGGGTAATATTTGAATTGCTTGTATTGTACCTACTGTATAAGCTGATATTTGATTTTATCATCCCTGTTTATAAAACCACCAAACAGGTGAGCCGTAAAATGGGCGAAATGCAAAGCAAAATGAATGATAATATAAAAAATCAGCAAGCTGCTGCGCAAACAAATGGCTCAACAGAAAAGCCGGTCAGGCCGGCGAGGGAAGATTATATTGAGTTTGAAGAAGTGAAGTAAATGTGTATTTTTGTTTTGGGGTAAGAGAAAAAAGAAAAAAAGGGAAAGCAACAGGTTTAAATTGATTGATTTAAAGCTCTCCCAGGCTCTTTTTCTTTTTTGTCCTTTTAACCAATTACTTTCGCTTCGTTATTAACTTTTTTCTCATGTTAAATTAATATTCAATAATTCTATTCTCTCAGTTGGTAAAAGATGGTGGGTTCTGAATCCCATTTTTTGTGCTGTTTCGATATTACTTAATGTGTCATCAATAAAAAGCGTTTCGGCTGCTTTTAAGTTTTCCTGCTGTAAAACAAACTCAAAAATTTTAGTACCGGGCTTGCGCAAACCTATTTCGTTGCTGTACCATGCCTTAATAAAATAATTATCCAGCAAAGGTTTGCCGGTTTCTTTTGTAAAAAGGGTTTTAAAAAATCTTAAATGAATGCTGTTAGTATTACTTAATAAATACAGTTTATAATTTTGAGAGAGCTTTTCTAAAAACGCGAGGCTGCCAGTTCTGAAGTGTAAGATGAGGGCATTCCAGGCATTGTCAATTTCAGTATCGGTAATGGCAAGTTTTGTTCTTTTTTTTATAGCCGAATAAAAGTCTGTTTCATTGAGTTCCCCTGTTTCTAATTTTTCGAAAAGTTCATCGGCTTTAAACTGCGAAAACATTTCCGCAAAGTTTTCAATACCGAGGTTTTTAAATGCATCAATACTTTTTTGAAAATTGATATCAAGCAAAACACCGCCCAGGTCGAAAATTATATTTTTAGTTTGCGCCATAATTCAAATTCATCTATTAAAAAAAGCCCCACAAATTTTATTGTGAGGCTGGTGGGCCCACCTGGGCTCGAACCAGGGACCACCTGATTATGAGTCAGGTGCTCTAACCAACTGAGCTATAGGCCCATTCTTCAAGGTTTTTGAAGAATAAGGCTGCAAATATAATCAATGCTGTTTAAAATAGTGTTTCTATAAAATATTTGTAAAAAATTAAGTTTAATAACAACAACAGGGTCTCTTTTCTCCAATTGTATTGTAGTGGGGAAAGCAGCAAAAGGGCTAGCTCCCTTATTTTAACGCTTCATTAAATTATTTGCCGTTAATTTGCAGCTTCAAAATTACTTATGAAGAAATTATTATTTATTGTTTTTGCTTTTATAACCGTTTTTACTGCCTCTGCACAGGAGAAAAAAAAGATTGGTGGTTTTGTGAACCGTACCGGAGACCATTTGATGCTGCAGTTAACAAGTGACCACTGGGCAGGAGCGCCTGACAGTATTAATAACTGGATAAGAGGCTTTGCAAGAGGCGCCAATATATATGTAATGCTTGACCAGCGTTTTAAAAGCAACCCGCAATGGAGCGTTGCTTTTGGGGCGGGAGTAAGCACCAGTAATATCTATTTTAAAAATATGGTTGTTGATATAAATGCCAAAACCAATAAACTTCCTTTTACAAAAGTTGACAGTGTGAATCATTTTAAAAAATACAAATTATCTACTGCTTATTTAGAAATACCTCTTGAGCTTCGCTTTACTGTTGACCCCGAAAATGAAAGTAAAAGCATTAAAGTTGCTATTGGTGTTAAAGCAGGAACGCTTTTAAATGTACATACAAAGGGTAAAACATTATTGGATAAAAACAATGCGGTAATAAATAGTTATGCCGCCAAAAAAACCGGAAAGGGATATTTTAACTCTACCCGGCTGTCTGCTACAGCAAGATTTGGTTACGGCAATTTTTCTTTATTTGGCAGCTACCAGTTAAATAATATTTTTAAAGATGGTGTGGCTGCAGATATAAAACTTTACCAGGTTGGTTTAAATTTTAGTGGACTGTAATCCTTATATACAAACTAATTTAAAATCCCTTGCCTGGCAGGGGATTTTTGTTTGGCATCAACCCATTGTAGGACGAGATACATCTTAAGTAAGGTTTTTATTCAATGCATTTCCCGGTCCGGCTTTTCTACAGGTTCCAGTTAATTATTGGCAACTTTCTTTTTTCATTTTTATTCCATACCAAGCTGTACACCCTTTGTATGTTTACTTGTATTGAATATACCAATTTGAAGTCCCCGCAATTTGTGTGGGGAAGAATAACCTTTTACGCAAAAACATATTTCTTATCAGGATAAAAACATATTTTTATGTATCTGCCAAATACAGTTTATGCGATATCGTACCATCCTCATTTTCCTATCCGCAATTTTTGCAGTCAATATCTGTATTGCCCAAACAAATGATGCGTTTAGAAAGATGCAGGATTCTGTATATTCAATGCAGTATATGCAAAACCTTCAACCTGCCAACAAAAAACCGGTTTTTTATTCGGGAGCAACAACGGCAAAGGTTAATTTAAAAAATACTCCGCTAACGAATATTGTAAGCCGCACTGCAACAACCTGTTTTGATACCTCACGCCGCTCGTTTGTAATAAATGATACCGCATTTTTTTACACCAGGGATCCTTACCCGGCTGCTGATGGCAGTTATCTTCTGTCGGGCCAGTATGTAAGCATAGTAACCCCTAATCTCACCGGCGGCTTTTTACTCAAACTGGATCATAAAGGAAACGTGCTCTGGCACCGTAATTACAGGTGGCAAAGCAGTCCAGGGTATACCTACATCAATTATCAGCGGGTGATGGAACTGCAGGACGGCAGCATCCTTTTAACGGGCCGCACCACCGGGGATCCTGTAACCGGAAATGATCATATCATCTTTACAAAAACGGATATGCTGGGTAATGTTACCTGGAGCAAAATGTACAGATCGAGGCTTTGGACCAATGGAAACGGAAGTGCTGATTATTATTATGTGCAGCAAATGAAACAGGATCCGGCTAGCGGGGATCTTTTTATTACCGGGCCCACGTGGGCCAAGGGCAGAACTATGATGAAGATGGACCCGGCCAATGGCAATATTGCCTGGAGTAAAAGATACTATAGCGCCGATGCTCAGGACAATCCCCTGGGATTAGAAATTAAAGCAGACAGGGTACGGTTGTTTTCGAGAATGTTAGTTTTCCCGAACGTAGTTATGACCGTCACCGATATTAATAAAGCTACCGGCGACACCATTGCCTGTACATACCGGCGATCGGTGGATATTGCCGGGGTTAATGTTGGTCTTTTAGGAAGTGACCCGCTAACTGTTCTTAACAACGGGCATTATGTGCTGTCCGGCAAAAGTTTTGGCAATTTTATATTTCCACCCGGTTCAACAGATTACTACCAGGCTTCGGTAATAGAATTCGACAATAATTTAAATTTTGTAAGCGCTTATAATTTCAGAAATGCGGTTGAGAGTAATTCTTATAATTCCCGTGTTTCTGTTAGTGCTGATGGCAGCGTTTTCTTCAGCATGCAGCACTTTTTATCCGCCTATACAGCCGATATTTATTATGTACAGGCAAGACAGGGACAGATAGCAAAACAGCGCATGAAACGTACGCAGGTGGGCGTTCCTTACGAGCCAATAGCAGTAAAGGCGCCTGATGGTGGCGACCTGCTGATGCGGCTTGTGGGCGATACATCCGATAATATCAATAAGATCGAGTTACTGAACATGCATGTTTCCGATACTTCATCGGCCTGCATGGGTATTACGGTAACCAATACTTATTTATATCCTTTTAATGTAGAGCCCATGCAGTTCAGCACCTGGATCATTGAGCCCGATATATTCCAGGAAACTACCAACCAAACCATCGTATCTGTAAGTTTAGCCGACCATTACCTGCCTGGCTGTATACAGGTATCTCATTGCGATACCATTAAACTGCTGGCTTCTGCTACGATATTATGCCCAACGCAAACCCTGCAGCTAACCGGCAGAAAAAATCCGGAATGCGGCAGCAGTATCACCTGGCAATACAACAGTGCCGGCATCGCTTCTGCACAGCAACCAAACGATTCAACTTTAATACTAGGCTTCAGCGGCGCCTGGAGCGGTTATATATATGGAAGCATTTATGGTTGCTCGGTTATCACCGATTCTGTTTTTGTTACTGTTTTGCAAACTCCCCCTGCACTTAACCTGGGTGCCGACTTCAGTATCTGCCCGCAAAATACCAGGCTGTTAAATGCCCATACCGGCTATGCATCCTATCGCTGGCAGGATGCATCTGCGGATTCTACATTTTTAGTAACGCAGCCCGGTACTTATTATGTTGATGCTACCGATGCCTGCGGGGTAACTTCGACTGACACGGTGCATGTTACAGCGCATGCCCCTGTACTGGTATCTATTGGGCCAGACAGGAACAAGTGTAATAATGATACCGTCGTTTTACAGGCTCCTGCCGGTTTTCTTAGCTATAACTGGAGGCCCAATTATAATATCAATGCATTGAACATGCCCGTTGCCGTGGTGAACCCGGCTGTTGATACATCCTATATTGTAAAGGTGGAAGCCGAACCCGGCTGTTTTGGCTTTGATACAGTTAAAATAAATGTACTCCACTCGCCACCCATCAGCCTGGGCAATGATACCAGCTTTTGCAGCGGCGGCTCCGTCACCATGTTTGCCGGGCCCGGTTTTAACAGCTATGCCTGGAGCACCGGCAGTATCGGCAGCCAGGTTACGGTAAACCAGGCAGGCGAGTATAGTGTTATGGCCACCACTTTGCAGGGATGCAAAAGCACTGATACCTTAAAAGTGCTGCAGGTTTATAGTAACCCGGTAGTAATGCTGGACCGTAATGATAAGTTATGCCAGGGTAGTACAAAGATCTTAGATGCCGGTGCTTTTAGCACCTGGCGCTGGCAAAACGGGGCTACCACCCGAACATTGGCTGTAAACAACACGGGCGTTTATTATGTGGATGTTTCCGATAACCATGGCTGTAAAGGATCAGACACTAGCTATATCAATACCATACTTCCTTTGCCGGCCAACTTTTTGCCGGCCGGTACCAGTAAATGCAATTACGAAAAAATTACCGTGAAAGCCAGCCAGGCCTACCCCGCTTATTTATGGAGCGATAACAGCACGGCCAATGCCATTACCATCAGCAACCCCGGACTTTACTGGCTTGCCGTAACAGACAATGATGGCTGTACCGGGCGTGACAGTATTGTAATTACGCAACGCCAATGCTTAAAAGGGTTGTTTGTGCCTACCGCTTTTACGCCCAATGCCGATAGAACAAACGACGAGCTGAAAGCGCTTTTATTTGGAACATTTAAAAGCTTCGTATTCAGGATCTTTAACCGCTATGGCCAACTGGTTTTTTATACAACTGATGTTAATGCCGGGTGGAACGGCAAATACAAAGGGCAAAAACAGGACTACGGAACATTTGTGTGGCAATGCCGGTATCAGTTGGAAGGAGAACAAGTAAAAGAAGAGAGCGGTAGTTTTATACTTGTGAGGTAAGTTCGGTTTACTGCAACTGACCGGTCTGTTGTCCTTAACGATCAAGTCAACATTCACCGGCGCCTGTGAGATTCAAAGGGATATGCTGCCTGTTATTACAAAAAAAACCGATCTGTTAAGATCAGGAATGTTAAAAGTAATATACCTTTTAATATGCTTAAGCCAAAACCAATTCGTAAGGATTTGTTATCGTCCTCTTTCCAAATCGCTTAAGCAAGGCAACTTCATTATTTTGGTCAATTTTTTCTTTCGCAAGAATTTCCAGTACTGCAGGTTGCTTTAATCCCGGTATCCGAACCTGGAAAAATGGCCATAATGTATCGCTATGATATGTTTTATTTAAGTCGGGAAATCCAACTATGTGATTGTATGTTTCCGAATGAACTTTAAAGTCATCAGTATATTTAAAAAACCATACCCCGTCTTTGCACGACAGGGTTGCAATCCGGATATCATCAACCTGTAAAATAAATTTTGCCTCTTCATCTTTCGGTAACGAATGCTGAATTTCAAAGTCTTCTCCTTTGCCAAACCATTTATGAAACACCTTTTTCATCATATTAAAAAGCTTCTGACTTTTTTAAATCTTTCTCTGATAATTATTTCTATAGCCTCATTCCTCTCTGAGATAAACAAAGGGAAAAATTCCATACCCAACATGTCCAGAATTTCCTCCTCTTTTGCTACTGTAGATAACTCATAAACAATTTTATGGTATTCTTTATTGTATCGTTGAATAAAATCGATCAGTTCAAAATGATTGGCTGCTTTATTATCTTCAATGCTTATGCGGGGGCTTGCACCATCTATATAACCCGTCAATTTGTTTACACCCTGTTTATGTAATGTAAGCCAATTTTTAATATTTTCATCGCTAAAGTTCCATAGCAAACCCCTTGCCGAATCATAAATCGGCGCAAATGTAGGAAGTTTTGACGTTTTTTTCTTGGTGTCAATTACCCCCCAATTGTAAAAATGCCGATCATTATTGCCCACCAAACAGTCGAAAGTCAGCATTTTAACAAGGCCTTCGTTCAATTGTTCAAAACAGTTCGGGAAAACCGACCTAATTGCATCCCTGATAAATTCAAAGGTAAATAATTGTCTTGCGGCTATTCTGTCCTCGGCTATTTCTTTTGCCAAAAGCATATCACCCAAATGCTCTCCGCATATTTCAGCGCCATGAATCAACTTTTGCCTTTTAAGGTTAATAAAATATTTGCTTAAAAATCGTATCTGGTCATTTGCCCTCACCAGTAAAATATCATTCATTTTTACACCAAGAACCTGGCCTATCCGGTTGATCATATATTCAATAACAGACTCATGCGGATACCATTTTTCGGCAGTTTTAGCAATATAGGATGGCCAGGAACTTTTAGATGATTTCCTGATCGTACTGGCTTTCTCGTACAGATAGGCTTTAATGAACTGTTTTGGCGCATCTCCATCCAGGCTAATGTCTTTTACAATGTATTTCTTATTGTGTAACTCCGGGATAATAGACATCATGGCCCGTTGATTGATCTCGCCGGAACAATTAGTAGATTTTTCCTTGCGTAAACCCTTTGCTGATTTCACAAATAGTGCTTTGTTCGAATATACTAAACTATTATTTAGATTACTGCATTTTACTGCAGTGGCTGTCTGGCAATTTGCAACTACTTTTTGTTTTGCACGATTTCGGTCCGTGAGGACATGGGCCGGGGCTTTTAAGCATCTTAAATAACGTAGAGTTATTCAATGCATTTCCCTGTCCGGCTTTTCTACAGGTTCCAGTTAATTATTGGTAACTTTCTTTTTTCATTTTTATTCCAGATACCAAGCTGTACACCCTTTGTATGTTTACTTGTATTGAATATTCCAATTTGAAGTCCCCGCATGATATAGGCATCATTAAAAAATACCGCCATTTGAATTCCATTATGTATGGCTGCATAATTAACAAAAGCAGCTGCAGAAATTCCATTAACCTTCGAATTTATTTGTCCAACATAGCCCAGCGAAATACCATTGATGCTGTAATCATTCAGATTGCCGGTGCCGGCTATATTAATGCCATTTATTTTTTCGCCAAACTTTTTAAGATCAATACTC